>NZ_CAUJAN010000005.1:107500-159649 GCF_963082495.1 Methanobrevibacter sp. V74 | reverse complement strand
TATGGATGAATAAAATTATTCATTTTTCACTGTCTTTTCATTAATCTTTGATTATGTATTTGATACTGAGAGTATAAATTATTTGAAGAGGAGAATAACATGAAATCTATGAATAAATGGTTAATTATTGTTATTATAGCTTTGGTGGTAGTCATTGGTGTAGGTGCCTATGCTGCGGGCTGGTTTGGAAGTAGTGATGCGGCTAGCACTGAACTAAATGGACAGGAAGTTAATTTGGCTGCAGCTGCTAGTTTAAAAAATGCATATGATAAAGATTTAATTCCTATGTTTGAAGAGAAATATCCTGGTGTAAAAATCACTCCAACTTATGCTTCAAGTGGGGATTTGCAATCTCAAATTGAAAATGGTTTAGAAGCAGATGTATTCATGTCTGCTGCTAATAAACAGATGGATGCTTTAGTTGATGAAGGATTAATTGATAATGATACTAATGTTCAATTTTTAGAAAATAAAGTTGTTTTAATTGTACCTAAAGACTCAAATGCTAATATTTCCTCATTTGATGATTTAAAAGATATTAATGGCACTATTGCTATTGGCGATCCTGAATCAGTACCTGCGGGACAATATGCTAAAGAGGCATTAACCAACCTTGGACTATGGGATAATGTTGAATCTAAATTATCTTTAGGCACTGATGTAACTGCTGTGTTAAATCAGGTAGCCCAAGGATCTGCAGAATGCGGTATCGTATATTCTACTGATGCCAAATCCACTGATGATGTTGAAGTAGTTTGTGAAGCTCCTGAAAATTCTTTAAACACTTCTGTTATTTATCCTGTAGCAGTACTTAAAGATTCAAAAAATGCAGATGCCGCAAACAAATTTGTCGAGTTCTTACAAACTAAAGAAGCTAAAGATGTATTTGTTAAATATGGATTCACAATTCATGAATAAACTCAAACATTGATTATTCTTTTTTTGAATAATTAAGAATATTAAAGGTGATAATGGCATGACTGATTGGTCCCCTATCTTTATTTCAATGAAAACCGCAAGTTTATCAATTTTGATAACCTTTTTCATAGGTTTGATTGTTGCTTGGGGCATTGTTAAAATTAAAAATGACACAATAAAAATTGTACTTGATGGTATTTTCACACTTCCAATCGTGTTGCCTCCTACTGTAGTAGGGTTCTTTTTATTGTATATTTTTGGGGTTAGGGGACCTATAGGCATGTTTTTTATAGATTTTTTCGCTGTCAAAATAGCTTTTTCATGGCCTGCAACTGTTATTGCCGCAGTAGTCATGTCTTTTCCTTTAATGTATCGTTCTGCTCGTGGCGCATTTGAACAGGTGGATTCCAACTTATTAGATGCTGGCCGTACATTAGGCATGTCGGAGTGGAAAATTTTCTGGAAAATTTTATTTGCAAATGCATTTCCTGGAATTATTAGTGGTGGAATTCTTTCTTATGCTAGGGGTTTAGGTGAATTCGGTGCTACAGCTATGCTTGCAGGTAATATTGCTGGACAAACTAGAACTCTACCTATGGCAGTTTATTCTGAAGTAGCTGCAGGTAATATGGGAGATGCTTTTAATTACGTAATATTCATTGTTATTATATCATTTATAGCTATTTTTATTATGGATTTTATTTCTATACGTAAGGAAAAACGATGGAAGTAATTTATTAATTAGAGACAATTAAAAATATATTTTAGAGTATTACTGGTGAAGGATTATGGGCAATAAATTAAAAGTGAATATTCAAAAAAAACTTAAAGAATTTGATTTGGATGTTGATTTTGAATTGAAACAGGGGTGTTTAGGTATTCTAGGTCCTTCTGGTTGTGGTAAAAGTATGACACTTAAATTTATTGCAGGCATCTTTAATCCGGATAATGGTGTTGTAAGTTTAGATTCCAATGAAGAAACTGTTTATTTTGATTCTAATAAAAAAATTAATTTAAAACCTCAAAAAAGAAATGTAGGTTATCTCTTTCAGAATTATGCTTTATTTCCAAATATGACTGTTGAAGAAAACGTGGCTGCCGGTTTATCTAAGGATGATGATATCAACATTGTATCTGAAATGATTAAGCGTTTTCATTTAGAAGGATTAGAAAAAAGATATCCTCGACAATTGTCCGGAGGTCAACAGCAAAGAGTAGCTTTAGCTCGCATATTGGCTTATAATCCTGATGTTATATTGCTTGATGAACCATTCAGTGCTATGGATACTTTCTTAAAGGAACAATTACGTATTGAACTTGTTAATTTACTAAGGGACTTTGATGGATTTTCTATTCTGGTTACTCATGATCGTGATGAGGTGTTCCAGTTTTGTGATGAACTTTTAATATTGGATAAAGGCAAAATTATAGCGAAAGGAGATACTCATGAATTATTTGAAAATCCGGGAAAAGTTCAGGTTGCTAGACTAACCGGCTGTAAAAATATTTCTAAAATTGAAGTTATTGATGAGTATCATCTCGAAACTTTAGATTGGGGAGTGGTATTTGAAGTATCTGAAAAGATTTCACCTAATATTACTCATATTGGAATAAGGGCACATGATTTTTCTCCTGCTGAGAAAGATGATGTTAATGTGTTTGATACCAAAAATGCGAAAAAATTAGAAATGCCTTTTGAATGGGAAATAATTTTAACTAATGGTCTGTGGTGGAAATGTGATAAACAGATTCATGATCATGAATTTGAAATTCCTAAGTATTTAAAAGTAGATCCTAATAATATAATCTTATTAGAAGATTAATTCACATTATCTTTTTTTCATTGAATTTTAAACTATTGTTTTGAAATAATATTTGGTTATAGGATTTGTCAGAATTATCCGGTCATTGTTGGGTGTTTATTTATTAATTCGGTATTAAAACAGTTTTATTCAGGAATATTGCGATTTTTGGTTCAAAATATCTTTTGTTGTTGCAATTTGTTTATATTTTTTATATGCAGTTGATTTTTTGCTACTGAAAAAATAAAATTTTATTTTAGATGGATATTTAATTTCTCTCCAGTTCGGGCTTTTTAGGGAGTGTATATTCAAAATCATGAATTTAAATATGAAGATGTAAAAATGATTTCATGACATTTAAACCTGAAAGAGCAACCTATTGGAAAATATTGCAATGTCAATTTCATTTAGTTTTGTAATTTATTTCTCACATTATATTTCAATGGGTATTTATATTTTGGATTTATAAAAATCTATTTATATGTTTCCCGTTATCTTCTGCAATGATTGTTGGAGGTAGTTGGTTACTAATATTCCAATTTTAAAAATGGGCAGTGGTTTAAAATAAATTATAAGATAGGGGATGGAGAGTAAATTATGGTAGAATTAGGTTTGGGGATGATGAGACTTCCCCTTTTAGATGAAAATGACTTTAAAAGTATTGATTATGAGCAAGTAAATAAAATGGTAGATTCTTACATGGAAAGCGGATTCAACTTTTTTGATACTGCATATGTTTATCATGAAGGCGTTGGGGAAGAAGCTTTTAGAAAATCAGTAGTTGAGAGATATCCTCGTGATTCCTTTATGTTATCAACTAAATTGCCCTTATTTGTAATTACAAAGGAATCTCAATTAGAACCATTATTTGTAGAGCAGCTTAAAAATTGCGGTGTTGATTATTTTGACTATTATCTGCTTCATAATGTAAGTGGTTATACAGAAACCGCTTGGAAAAATGTTGATTTATATTCATTCATTCAAAGGAAAAAAGAAGAGGGATACATTAAACATATTGGATTGTCCACCCATGGGGATGCTGAATTTTTGGAAGGCATTTTAGTCGAACATCCTGAAATTGAATTTGTATTGCTTCAAATCAACTATATCGACTGGGAAGATGAAGCAATTGAATCAAAAAAATGTTGGGAAGTTGCAAGAAAATATAATAAAGAAATCATGATTATGGAACCATATAAAGCGGATTTTTAGCAGATGTTCCTAAAGAAGCCAAAATAATAATGAAGGATTATAATCCTGATAAATCAGTAATTTCATGGGCCATGAGATTTGTAGCTAATCTTGAAGATATTAAGGTCATATTCACGGGTACAAGTAATTTGGAACAACTTGAGAATAATATTTCAGAAATCAAAAATGCAGACCCCTTAAATGATGAGGAACTTGAAATTCTTAAAGAAGTTTCTGAAATAATTAACAGCAACATTACTGTTGACTGTACAAAATGCAGATATTGCATTGATGCATGCCCCGAAGAGATTGATATTGCAAAAATTTTTGATTTGTACAATAAAGATAAACTCCTGGGCAATGAAGGTTGGTCACAAGCAGGTAATGCTTATTTAAATTATTCAAAACTTCCTGATGTTGGAATAGCTTCTGATTGTGTTGAGTGCGAAATGTGTGTTGAAGAATGCCCACAACAAATCGACATCCCTGAAGTTTTAAAAGATGTTGCAAAGACATTTGAAACTGAAGGATATGGTTTTTAAAATTAAGGCACTTTCAAAAACTTGTATGATAATTAATTTTTTCGATTAATCTATTCATTTAAATTTTTCAAAATAACGGATTAATTAGCTTTAAATTATAAAAATAACTCCAAATATTAAGAAAAAGTTTTTAATAAAAAACTTGAAGATATTTAAATCACACAAGTTTTTGAAAGAACCAAAATTACATTCCTAGAAACTTAAGGTTTTTTCTTCTTTTTTTGTTCTTAATTTTAATTGATTCCACATTTACTTATTCTGATACTTTATTAAATAGTTTTAATTAACTTATAGTTAATTTTAATAATCAATCATAGTTTATTAGCTACAAATATTAATATTATGATTAAGGTTTTTAAGTTAATTTGAGGTGAGGTGATGTACTTTTTATAGATTCATCATGGAACTTTTTAAAGTAAGTTTTTGATTGTTTTGTGTCAAAAAAATATATTGCCGAAGCCAATAGATTCATTAGGGAAAGAAAAATGACTTAGAAAGATTATATGGATTATATTCTTTCTCAAAGAAGATGTAACATGATCATATTAAATCGATTAGATTTTTCACATTATAGTTAATTACCAAATTTTTGGTATAAATGTTTCGAGCCATTTGTCATGAACTTTTGTTTCAGAAATCGATTCATTATACGTTTCTATTGTTAAATCTCGCAGAAATTCTTTTGATTCAAGATAATAATGTTTTATTTTTCTTTTTATTTGTCTCCATATTTGTTCAATTGGATTTAAGTGAGGAGAGTATGGTGGGAGGTATATTAATTCAATAAGATGTAATGCTATTTTTTGATGAATGCAGACTTGTGGACGCTATAATTATCTAGAATTAAACATATTCTTTGTTCGGTTTGCATTTTTGTTATTAATGTCTTCTTTTTGTAACAGATTTAAAGTTTATTTTTCGTCTTATTTCTCTTCTTTTTTTCACATTGTTGAGTGATTCTCTATTGCAGTGTTTTCCAATGATTCTAGCGATTGTTGAGGTGGTATTGTCCTTATATTTTTCTAATGTTTTTAAAATTTTTGCTGCGAAAACTTCATTATCTTTGTTGTTTTTCATTAATATTTTATCTATATCTTCATCAGTTAGATTAACATCGAATATTATTTTATTTAATATTTTTACTGTATTTTTGTTGTTTGTATTTGCTATTCTTAATTCTAGAAGTGCTATTGCAATTTCTGGTGCTGTTGATGAATTTGTGATTGTGATGGTCGAATTTCCATTTATTGTTAGTGATCCAATGGCGTTGATTTTGAATTTGTATGGATTTACAGTTTGTGTGTGTTTGGTTCCTTTTTTATATAGTGATTTTTGAGTGTAGGGTTCATTTTGGAATGATGCTTCATCAAATAAGACTATAATATCGTGTTGTTACGTTATGTTCTTCTAAAAGTTTTTTTTAACTGTTCTTCAGCATCTTCAGGGGATTTTGAAAATTTAGGATATGCTTTGCTGTAATTGTATCCTAATTTCTTTACAATTTTTCCTATTTGTTTTAAACTGTAATCTACATTAAATTTTTCATTAACAAGAAGATGTACATCTTTCATTGACATATTTGGTGTTTTTTCAATGATTTTGTCTAATTCAATTAGTTGATCATAAGTTAATTTTGATGGCCTTCCACCACCAAAAGAAGGTTTTAAACCTTCCAATCCTTCAGATTCACATGTTTTAATCCATCTGTGAACTGTTTGATATGATTTTCCTAGAATATTCGCAGCATCAGTTATTGTATTGCCTTCACTAACAATTTTAACAGCAATCAATCTTTGATAATACCTATGATAAGCCACATAATTGCTGATTTCCTCATCTAATGCGGTTTTAGTCATTTTATTAAAAACATCAATTTTAGATTTTCCAGACATATTTTATAATTTGTCAGTCATCTATAATAATAACAAAGTTTGGTTAGTAATTATAATAGTGTAAACTTTAAGTTCGCTAATTTCCTTACCTTCATATTCATGATTTTGGTCCCTTAATGCCAATACATATAAATGAAGTTGCTTTTTAAATTTATCTTTGTATTTGGCCTCTAAGCGAGTATTCTTATAATCAATAATGCCCAATTTACCATCAATTTCATAGATTAAATCAATGACTCCATTAAGGGCATAGTTTCTGTCTTTTAAATAGAAGGGATATTCACTATCAAGTATTTTTATATTTTTACCGTAATTTTTATAATAATGAATAAATGTTGCCGATTATTTCGTTAAGTTGTTTTTCATACCCAACAGGATCCTCTTCTTTTAACTCATCATTTGAATTTTCAAATAATTCCTCTATTGTTTTAACAACCTCATCCTCACCAATAAAGACATTGCCATTATTAATTATTTTTTTGTTGATAACTTCAAGTGTATAGTGGGCAAAAATCCCATCATCAATCTCCTGTTTTTCAATGATATGGTGAAATTAACTCCGTTAGCTAGTTTTATATCTAAATGGACAATTATTATAATTTTCCAAAGCAGTGAAGCTTAAATCAACACAGTATTCATCATCCTCTTCATCCTTCCTGCAATACACCACATTGATGTCCATATCTTCAGGGTCAATTAATTTGCATTTATTTAAGTTTTCATTAATTGCATTTTTCTATGCAGTCCGGACCTTTTGGAAGTCTTTCAAATTCACTTTGTTCAATTGCGATTTGATTTGACTGGTTCATATCCTCCACTAATGAAGACAATATTAATGTATCCTCTGCACGAGTCATTGCAACATAAATAACTCTTTCCTCTTCCATATTATGAGACAGTTCAGGCCCGAATTCCTTATCAAATTTGGGATAATTTAAACAGTCATCAGGAGTGTAATAAACGGGCTGGCCAAAAATCCATCCATTATCTGGATTTGGATCGATATATTTCATTGGGAAATTGTCTTTTTTCAAGAGAGGGAATAATAACAACCGGGAATTCTAATCCTTTTGACTGATGGACAGTCATTATTTGAATGGCATCACTTTCATCAGAATAAGCCGAATGTCCTTCAATGGTTCTATATACAAACCAAAATGCGGTAGATTCGGCAGGGGTTTGTAAAACAGACCATTCTTCAATGGTTCTATATACAAACCAAAATGCACCTCTAATGTCCCGGTTGAACTTAACGTCAACAAATGTTTGAAGAGAACCTGTAATTTTTGAGAGGTTGTTAATTATAATATCTCCTTCATCACTTAAGATTAAATCTTCAGACAAATAACCGGTAACATCAGTTAATAGTTTTAAATAAACCTCAGAAACTGTTGACCTGTCGTAGAATTTAACATCCTCAGAGTACAATGAGTCTTTAAATTCATTTAATTTTCTAAAGAATTCCAAATCATCTTCATTTTCAATACCATATTCAATTAGGTTATCGTTTGTTAAAACCGGCCTTGTAACACTATTAAATATTTTAAATGAGCATTTCCTCATCACGGGCAAATACTGTTTTGAAGGATTTTTTACCTCCTTTATTATGGTCTTTTAGCCAAAAATAATTTTCAGCCCTGACAACATCCTCTTCAAATTTATTCTGCAAGCTAATCAGTATCTCTTTTGTCTCATCAGATAAATTGAACAAGATCTGATTGGCATATGCCTTTAAATTCAGCCAGTCTTTTTCCCATCTATTAAACCTGTGACTGTGAGGATCATCATCTGAAACCAGATGGTGAAAGAGTGTTAAAATTGACTTAATTTCATCCTGACTGATTAAATCATTGTTATTGACCTGAAATTTAATATTTTCCGCTTCTAATTTTTCAAGCAATGGTCCGATACATCGTGAGGTACTTTTTGAAAGAGAACGAAATAGAATGCCAATATCGGACAATCTATTGATTTTTTCATTTTCAATCAAATATTTAATGATATTTACAATGTTTTCAGCTTCACTATCAATTGATGATTCTTTAGTCGATTTATTTTTAGCATCATAGTTATTTAAAGAATAATAAACATGATTATTTTACATCACGACCACATTGAGCCTTTCCAAGTGCGGATTCAACTGGTCTTTGATGTTTAATGAAATCTTCAGACACATCGATGATTTCATGAGTGGAGCGATAATTAGTGGTCAGGCTTTTAAACTCGAATTTATCTTTATGATATTTAGCTAAATATGTAAATGGATTAATGTTTGAACCTCTAAATCCATATATGCTTTGATTAATGTCACCTACTACTGTAAATGATTTTGCTTGTTTCATCAGATACTCAAACAATTCCATCTGCATAGGATCTGTATCTTGAAACTCATCAATTAGTATGTTGGTGAACTGTGTTTTAAATCCATCTTTTTTGACAATTTCTAATGCATCCTTTTGTAGATGTGCAAAGTCAATTGCTTTTTCGCGCTTTAAGATATTTTTCATAAATCGGATAGGATTTGGCGATTTGCAGATGTATTGTGCATTATACTTGGACTCTTTAAACTCATCATTTTTTCGAACTTCATCATGAGGATATTCTCCATCATTTAATTCCATTCGCTCACGGACAAAAGTGGACATATCCCTCGCTGACTGGCCTATTTTCTGTGATATAATCAATTAACTTATCTGTGTCAACACTGAAAGAGCAATATTCATTTATATTTATTGGCAATATATTTGATGTTGCTACTTGACATGTAACATTCTTTAACAAATCCAAGCTCTTCCATATGCTTTCCAATGAACAACAAGTTTTTCTCACCGGCATCGTCTGAAATGATATTTAAACCAACATGACCATTTTCTTCAAGTATCTTTTCGCAAAAAGAGTGAATAGTTGATATATGCATCTTTTGAACATCACTTTTTAACAAATCACCTTCAGACAATCTCTCTCGAAGTTCATCTGCAGCTTTAGTTGAAAAAGTGACAATTAGCAATGATTTAGGATCCACCCCCTAACTCATTTACCATATAATTAACTTTTTCAATTAAAACACGGGTTTTGCCTACACCCGACCCCGCTTCTATGCTTAAAAACTTATTTCCCCCATAAGTAACAATCTCTTTCTGTTAATACTGAATGTTTTCAGTTGAATTATTCAAAACTAAAAAAAGGTTAAAATAAGGAAGTATTGGTGGTTCCTTATCTTTTTTTTTATTTGATTGTTATTGTGTTTTTTATTTTTGATTTGGTGTATTGTGTGTAGATGTTGTATTTGCCTTTTTTTAGGTTTTTGATTTTTAGTGTGGCTATTCCTTTTTTGTTTGTTAATTTTTTGTATTTTTTTCCTTTGAATTTAAATGTTATTTTCTTTTTTGCTTGTGGTTTTCCTTTTGTGTTTACTAGTTTGGCCTGGAATTTTGTTGTTTTTGTTTTTTTCTTTATGATGTTTTTTGCTGTTAGTAGTGGTTGGATTGTGATTTTATTTTTTGTGATGAATTTGGTGTATTTTGTGGTTATAGTGTGTGTTTTTGGTTTTTGTGTGATTTTTAGGCTTGCATATCCATTTTTGTCTGTTTTTTTACTGTATGTTTTTCCTGATATTGTGAATTTTACTGTTTTTCCAGCGCCTACATTTTTACCATTTGCATGTATTATTTGTACTTTAAATGTTCCACCCATGAAATAAATATTCATGTTTTTATTTTTTGTTATTGGGGATTTTAAGATTTTTACCATGGATTTAAATGTGCTTGGACCATAATCTTTATCTCCATTGAATTTAGCTATTATTGAGTATTGTCCAGGTTTTTGTTTGAGAAGTATAGTAGCATAGCCATATTTGTCTGTTTTTAGGTTGTATTTTTTATTTTTGATTGTGATTTGAAGATTTTTATAAATTAAAGGTTTTCCTTGGTAGTCTGTTAATTTTACCTTATATTTTGTCCCATCATTATAAAACATATACACATTATTAGAATTTAAATAAGAATCACCAGTAATAATTAAATCATTAGTCAAATCATTACCGTCTTTTTTATAAATCAAATTTTAATAGTGTGTTTTCCACTGTTTAAATTAAAAAAAGTAATATTCTTATTTATCCCACTATTAAGGATTTTATTACCATTTTCATAGTAATTAACATTGTAATTATTATTTTTGTAGTAAATTAAGTTATTAACAGTAACAGTGTTTGTATTTTTAGGACGAAATACACTAAAAGTACAAGCAAATATATCACCTGGATTATACCAGTAAATAGCATTACCTTTAAATTTTTTAGCATGGTTATTAACAAAAGAACAACCACTTAATTTACCATTATCACCAGCCCAATCAACAGCACCACCAACATCTGCATGATTATTAACAAAAGAACAAGCACTTAAAAAACCATTATCACCATACCAATCAACAGCACCACCATCAGCATCTGCATGATTATTAACAAAAGAACAAGCACTTAAAAAACCATTAGCACCAGTCCACCAAACAGCACCACCAACATCTGCATGGTTATTAACAAAAGAACAAGCACTTAAAAAACCATTAGCTCCAATATCCCAACAAACAGCACCACCAGCATCTGCATGGTTATTAATAAAAGAACAATCCTTTAAAGTACCATTAGCACCCCACCAATAAACAGCACCACCCCTATTATATGCATGATTATTAACAAAAGAACAAGCACTTAAAAAACCATTAGCACCATGCCAATAAACAGCACCACCACCATACTCTGCATGGTTATTAACAAAAGAACAATTCATTACCTTATCATTAACCCCATACCAAGAAACAGCACCACCATCCCATTTAGCATGGTTATTAACAAAAGAACAAGCACTTAAAAAACCATTATCACCATACCAATCAACAGCACCACCATACCCATCTGCATGATTATTATTAAAAGAACAAGCACTTAATTTACCATTATTACCATTCCAATAAACAGCACCACCCTTTTCTGCATGGTTATTGTTAAAAGTGCAGTTTTTTATATTGCCGTGTGTTCCATGTAAGTAAATAGCACCACCAAGTTTACGTGCGTGGTTATTTTCAAAGTAACAATTTTCTAAATTAACATTATCTCCAAACCAGTCAATGGCACCACCCCAATCTGTTTGAGTATTATTAGCATTTATGAATCTTATATTTTTTAATGTGACTTGATTGTCACCTATCCAGAATATTCGTGTAGCTAATCTTCCGTTAAGTACATGGTTTTTACCATCAATAGTTAAAGGTTTATTAATTATTATCGCATTATCTCCAAATACATATGTATAGTCTTTAGTTAGAGTTATTGTACCACCAATAGGTGCTTTGTTGATTATGTTTTGCAAATCAGTAAATGTTGAAGTAGATCCTTTTAAATCGCTTTTGTTCATTTCAACATTTAATTTATCATTATCTTCAACTTCTAAAATTGTAGTATTTTCACTTAAATCTATTTCAGATGTTGCATTGTCTTGTGCTGAAACAGCTGAAATAGATAAAAATATTAAAAATAAAAACACTATTATAACTTTATTTAAATTCTTAATCCATTTTATATCAATCCTCCGGATCTTAATATTTTCATAATTAAATGAAATTGAATCAATATAATATTTAAATAATTAATAATGATTCTATACAATCATCTATAAATAATTAACTGTTCTGAATCAATCCGGGACTGTCAATTTGTTAGGTCTTCATTTCTTCTTTTTGTCCAACCATCGTTTTTATGCATTAATGCACTCTATAATCCTTGCATAGTCCTATAACTTCTTTTTTCGTATTTTGGCATTGTATTGCCATTGAAATTTTCTAATTTATTATTTGTTGGTTCTAAATGTCTTTTATAATCATCTTCAAGGAATATTAGGAATTTTCTGTATTCTGGGAAAAAATTCTTTTTTAGATACTTGGCCAAATGTTCTGGATAATATTTTATTTCATCTTTTAAAAATTTTATATACTCAATTGTTTCATCAAAGGTTGGTTGTTTAAATAATTTCATAAATTCAGCAATATATTTCCATATTTCTTTTTTTACTTCTTTCTTTTTTCTTTTTTATAATTTCATCAAGATTGTCATCAGAGTATTTAGGATGAGTATTTTTTAATTTAAAGTGATAATTAGTCATATTTTTGTTTATTTTCTTTTCCATGTTACTTTTAATGTTTTTTTCCAAGTGAAAAGTACAATGTTGGTGAATAAATCCTAATTTGCTCATTATTTTATCATATTCCGTTTTTAAATCCGTAACAATTGCAGCACGGTCTTTAAAAGGAATACTCATATAAATAAAATTTTCAATTACATTCTCATTTAATATTTCAGTTAGCATCGATGCCACAGGTACGTTATTGACTAAATCAAAGAGTACAAGGTAGTAAACCCAGTTTCCGTTAACTCTCTCCCACTGTTCGTCATATCCGTAATATCCAGACAATTTCAACTCATCGTTGAAATAATAAAATTCACCTTCGACCAATAAAGCTTTTCTTATGGTTTCATGAGACACTTTAATTCCAAACCAGTCTTTAATGAGTCTTTTAATATATTTCTTAGAGATATCCAACTGTTTTCACGGGCATTAATTATTTTATTTTTGAAATCATTGGATAAATTACAGAATTTATCATAGAATCCTGTAAACTCTGCTTGAGATTTTTTCCGCAATCGTGGCAAAAATATCGTTTAATTTTTACTCTAATTGGAAATCCTTCTTCTAAACATAATGTTCTCCAATTAAGTTAATACTGAATGTTTTCAGTTGAATTATTCAAAACAAATAAGGCAACTGATGGAAAAGACAAACATAAGCGAATATAAAATTAAAGAATGGCTTGAATACTATGAAATTCATGGAAGATTAAAAGCATTCCTAGAAACTTAAGATTTTTCATGTGAAATTTTTTATTAATTCTGTTTATTTGATAACGTTGTTATATTATTTTGGGATTAGGATTTGATTTTCGTAAGTTTTTTATATGATTTGTGAACAGAACTATTAAACAAGATGTGAAAACTCACTACTTTTTGGTGAAATTATTTGATTAGTGTGTGTTTTTTTCTTGTTTCCTGGATGTTTATTATAAACATCCGGGGGTTTTTCGTTCTTTATTATTGTATTGATTTTCTTTATATTGTATTAGTTCTTTAGATGCTTCTTTTACTATAAAATCGATTATTTGCTCTCTTTTCGTTTGCGTTTCAAATATTAGGTCAAATAAGAATAAATAGATGTTTCCCGTTATTTTTGCGAAATTCGACTGATAAATTATTTTTTCATCTTTATTTCTGGGTATTCTTGTTATATTGTTTTCTGCATGATTTTTAATTGTCATTGCTAGGTTATAAACGAATATGTGGGCGTGAAAATCTTGTTCGATTATTGTTCTTCGAATTCCGCTGAAATCTTCGATTTCGATTAAATTTTTTAATCTGTCAAATCCAGTTTCAACTGACCATCTTTTACCATATAATTCTTTTAAATCTTCTGTTGAGAATTCTTCAGATGTTAAATTTGTTGCAAGTATTTCAGGTTCGTTCTTACCAATATCTACTAATGCTATGCGAATTTCTAATCGCCCCATCTTTCTTGCTTTTTCTTTTAAATTTTCATCATCAAAATGACTTAATCTATTATTTGTTAAATTTATTTTTATAATTTCATCATTAGTCTTCATTTGTTTGATTAAATGTCTAAATACATTTTTTGGTAGTCTTATTAAAAATTTAGAGTTTAAATCAATTGTTTTTGCCATGAGTTCGATTGATGGATATCCTCGATCGTAAATGGTAATTAATTTTGTAATGTTTAATCTTTGTTTTAAGTTCTCTAAATGTTCAATTGCTAAATCTACTTCATTTATTGTTGTTTCAACAATTTTTGCTGTTAAAATATGTTTAGAATGAATGTCTAAAAGACATGAAACTCTTGCACGAATTCTTTTTTCTTTTAACAGGTTTTCATCACCAACAGGGAATTCTTCACGTGTTAAAGTAACATTGGGAAGATCAATAATACTTCCATCACAAGCACTAACAATATATCCTTTAAATTTTGAAAAAATCCAGAATATTTGCCATATAATTGGTCAATAAAAGATTCATTCATATCAATAAAAACTTTTGGGTCAATGAACATTCTTTGTTTTCCAATTCCTTGGCTAGAAATTGTTTTAAACTTCTTATTCAATCCTATTGTGAAAAATCTAATCGTTTCAATATAAGATGTACAGCTTCTTTGAGAAAGAATAAATGTTGTATACTCTTTTTGAGTCATTTTTCTATCTCTAATAAACTTATTATCTTCAGTTACATATTTTTCAGATATAAAAACATCAAATAAACTGAAAAAATCTTTGACAAATCTATCATAAGAATACATCAATCCAACCCCCAATCAAATAAATTCATGATTAAAAAACTTTAATTACTTATATAAATATATATAATTAATAATATTTAAAATAAACTATTAATAATTATTAAAATTAGATATAAATAAATTAATATTAATTAATAAAGTATTAAAATAAATAATAACGGATTAAAGCAAAATAAATCAAAAATTAGCAATTTTCAATGAATAAACAATGATAAAAAAAATAAAAAATCTTAAGTTTCTAGGAATGCCAAAATTAAGTTAATTTTAATAATAATCACTAATATAATTATAAATAGTTATTTTATTTGAGGATTAAATATGATACCAGGTATGAACAAAAAACAAATGAAACAAATGGAAAGACAAATGAGAAAAATGGGTATGAAAATGGAGGATCTTCCAGGTGCTATTGAGGTCATTATCCGTTTTGAAGATAAGGAATTAATTATTGACAATCCTAATGTAAGTTTAATGAATGTAATGGGACAAGAAACTTATCAGATTGATGGTAAAGCTCGTGAAGTTGAATTAGAATATAAAATTGAAATTCCTGATGAAGATATTGAGATGGTAGCCAATAGTGCTAATGTGTCCCAAGATGAAGCAAGAGAGGCTCTTGAAGAATGCAAAGGGGACTTGGCTGAAGCTATTATGAAATTAAACCAATAGATAATATGATAGTAATTGCCCATATTTCTGATTTGCATATATCCAAGGATTCATTTGACGAAAAAGTATTTATGGATGCTGTAACTGAAATCAATCATCTACGGCCAGACATGATTATTTTAACTGGAGATATTACAGATAATGGTTATTATAAGGAGTATCAGCAAGCAACTAAATATTTGGCAATGTTTGATGCTCCATTATTTGCAGTTCCAGGAAACCATGATGCCCGTAATTTAGGTTATCAGACTTTTGAAGAGCTAATCGGTGAGAAAAGTTGGAAATTAACTATGGATGATGATTTTACTGTAATGGGCATTGACAGCAGTTCTCCTGATGAGAATAGTGGTCATATTGGAACGCCTCAGCATATGTGGTTGGAACATCAATTAGATGAATGCGTAATTAATGAGAAATTTTCTATAGTGGCATTACATCATCATGTTGTCTCGATTCCTAAAACCGGCCGTGAACGTAATGTTTTATCCGATGCAGGGGATATATTAAAAACTTTAACAACTCATGAGGTAGATTTAGTTTTATCCGGTCACAAACATGTGCCTAATGTTTGGAAGATAAACAATACTGTGATTGTAAATGCAGGTTCACTATGTTCTACTAAACTCAGAGGTAAAAATAAAAATTCATACAATGTTTACAATATTACAGAAGACGAAATCGAAATTTTCCTTAATGAAGTTAGTGGTGAAAAATTATTATTTGGAAAGTATCCAAGAAATGCAATATAAATTAAATTTAAATATTGAATAAAATAAATATAACAAACTGAATTAAATTAATTGTTTAGGTGATATTATGAAAGTGGTCGTTGATGCTTCTAATGTAGCTCATAATGTTAAAAATGAAAACGGACAACCTCAAATGGCTAATATTCTTGCTGTAGTAAAAGCATTAGAAGAAAGTGAAGATGAATTTGTAATTATTGCCGATGCATCATTACGTCATGATATTGATGATAAAGAAAAATTCTTAAAGTTATTGGAAAGTGAAAATGTGGAAGAGGTTCCCTCTGGAAATGATGCAGACCATTTCATATTAGAAATTGCTACTCGTGAAAAAGCAAAAGTATTGTCAAATGATAAATTCAGAGATTATGCTGCTGAATTTAGGAATATTTCATCAATTAGAATACCTTTCACTATTGATAACGGCAGACTCACCTTTGGAAAACCAAAAAAACCTAAAAAGGATAGGAACATATTACAACATATTTGTGATGAAATCATTAAAGAATTAAACTTCAAAAAATGGGAAATTTACACTGGTAAAGAAGGTTTGGAGATTTCTCCATTAAATATTGCTAAACAATCAATTATACGTATTGATAATGAAAATAATACAGAATCTAGGCTGGAGAATATTTTTGCAAAAATACCAATGTTTAATAAAATTGTAGAAATGGTTGATGATGTTGAAATAGCAGCTCCATATGTGATTTTTGTATTGGTTCATCCTAAAGATTATAAAATCGCTGTTAAAAATGCAGGAAACATTTCTGTTACTGTTGCAGATAGATTAGGGCTTGAGAAAAAACCTTTAATCGCTGTGCGTAATGATTTATTTACAAAACCCGGCACTTTTGAATTGAATATTTTATTAGCAGATGAGGTTACAGAAACCGCTCCATATAACATATTGATTCGCGTAAGTGAAAATGATGAAGTTTTCATTAAAAGAAATTCAAGAAATATTGCAAGCACTATTGCCGGAAGACTTGGATCTTGGAAATTCCCTTTTGTTTCTGTAAAACCAGATATGCTTTTAGAAAAACCGGGGGATTTTGAAATTGAGCTGGAAAAAGGAGGTAATTTAGATGGTTAATTTATTAACCAAATCAATTATCAAATCCGCTGCTAAACTCACTCCAATTGCTATTGGAACTAAGTTTTTCCCAACAAATTCTTTAGAAACAGAATATGTGGAGTTATTTAATTATACTCAAACCATTCTTTTTGAACTTGAAAAAGCAGAAATTACCTCAGATACTATTTTACAAAATCTTGTTCGTGATGTCGGTGCTGAAAATCTTCCAGACAATTATACATTTCATGAATTAAAACCTGCAGAAAATAAAATCGAAGAATATGCATTAGTGAGCAACATTATCATGGGAAGTGATCGCTACTTTTACATTGAACTTCCACATCCTTCCCGTTTAATTGACATTTTTGTTAAGATTATTGAAAATGAGAAGGGTGAAATTGTGGAAAAAACAGCAACGGAACTTGTTGCAAGAATGTTAAGTAAAAATGATGCAATACGTGTAGCTATTGAATTAATCGGCATTGGATTATCAGAAGGAATTCAGGTAATATCCGCTGTTGGAATGACTGGTGCTGCTTCAATAGAACGTGCAATTCACTATACTCAAAATGTTGGAAGTTTTCCAGGTATTGCGTTTACAAAATTAGGTGGGGAATATGCATTGGTATTTGATTCGCCTTTCTTACTTAAAGAATCCCGGCCAGTAGATTTGGAAAATTACTTATTCATCGATTTAATTGATTCTACTAAATTCATCAGTAAAAATGGTAGGAACCGATTGGTTGAGCTGATGACTGGCATTAAAAATTTCATTGAAACAGAATGTGATGGGGAAGTAGAGGGTTATCGTGAAGGTGGGGATGATTTTATTGCAAGATTCCCATCAAAAGATTTAGCAATCCGTGCGGGACTTGATGCAGCTTGGTTTGCATTAGATAATGGTGCTAAAATTAGAGCAGGGATAGGAAGAAGTAGACGTGAAGCTGGTGAAAGAGCTCAACTGGTTGATGATTTAGAATCAACTTCTCCATTATCATTAGTTGTTTTTGAGTTAGCTAATGGATTATATGCTTATAATATTCCATCTGAATTTACAAGAACTTTAATCAATTTAGTTGAAAATGAAAAACCAAAATTAATTGGTGTATTTCTATTTGTGTTTATATTTGCTTACTTATTGTCAATTTTAGGATTAGGAATGTTTAGTTTTATTGGTATTATTCTAGTATTGTTATATGCTTTTGTAGCTTAAATTAAATTTAATATGAGATAATATGAGACGAAAAAAAGAGAATAAAAGGGTATTGCGATCAGGCAATGGTCGCCAGCAAACTTCTGGAGGAAAACTAAGAAGGAATAAAAGTAATACTCGTCAATTTGCTCCGGTTAGACAACATAGTGATAGGGGAAATAGACATAAAAGAAAAACTAACATGTCTCTTGTTTTAATCATGATTATTGCATTGATTGCATTTGTTATCGGTGCTGGAATGGGTGTCTCCTTAAGTTTTGATGATAATGGTGATGCGGATGGACCTCATTTTAAAAATGTTACTAAAGAAATGACAAATAATTTAAATGATACTGATGAGGTTTATTATGATAAAACATTGGATAGTGTTGATTTCAACGAAAATAACACCTCCCCAATGATTAATCAGTATCAAACTAGTGAGAACTAACTTTTTGTGATATTTATGAATTTTATTAAAGAGCTAGATGGCGGATTTTCAGTAATTGAAAATCTAAAGGTATCCGGGGCTCGTGAAGGTAAATATGGCGTCAGTATTATTTTTTGTCCAAACAGTACTGCTTCAGCGATTTTTACTTCAAATAAAGTAGTTGCGGCTCCTGTTGATTATACTAGAAATGTTTTAAAAAAAGGTATCGTTTCTGCTGTTTTTGTTAATAGTGGCAATGCTAATTGTTTTACAGGAAAACAGGGTTTTAAAGATTGTGAAACATTAGTTGAATTGGTGGCGAAAGATTTGAAATTGCCTAAAGATGAAATAGCTATTTCATCAACTGGAGTTATTGGCCGTGAAATGCCAATTGATATAATTTCTAAAGTTGCTTATGAATCCTTATCTAAATTAGGAAGCAATCCTGAAAATTCTCTAGCCGCTGCAAAAGCTATAATGACAACTGATACTTTTCCTAAAGAATGTGCCGTTGAAGTTACTTTAAAAACAGGTGAAAAAGTTAAAATCGCCGGAATCACTAAAGGAAGCGGAATGATTGCCCCTAATATGGGCACCATGTTGTCTTTTATTGTAACTGATGGAGTAATTGCTTCAGAAGATATTAAAAAAGCTTTAAAAACCTCAGCTGATATCAGTTTTAACATGATTGTTGTTGATGGGGATGAAAGCACTAATGATACTTGTTTAATGATGGCTAACGGCCAATCAGGTGTTGATATTGTTCGCGATGGCGAAATCGATTCAAATTTCCAGGAAGCTTTAAATTATTTATGCATTGATTTGGCTCGTAAAATGGCTCGTGATGGAGAAGGAGCTACTAAATTTATTGAAGCTAATGTAGTGGGCGCTAGAGATGATGAAGATGCACGTCTGGCAGCAAAATCAATTATTTCTTCGAATTTATTTAAATCTGCAGTATTTGGTGGAGATCCTAATTGGGGGAGAATTGTTTCTGCAATTGGATATTCTGGATGTGATTTAAACCCGGATATTGTAACAATAGCCATTGCTGATGGGGAAGATGAGGTTAACTTAGTTAAAAAAGGCGAAATATTAGCTTTTGAAGATACTCCTTATCTCAAAAGGGCTGAAAAGATAATGCAGTCAAAAAATATCAGGGTTAATATTGAGATGTATTTGGGCAATGGTGAAGCTACTGCCTGGGGCTGTGACTTAACATATGATTATGTTAAAATTAATGCAGAATATACCACTTAAAGAAAAGATTTAAATATATTTAAAACTAAATATTTTTTTGTTATAGATTTAATTCTAATACTGTAATTAATAAATTTTTAAGGAGGGGAAAATATGGCAAAAATTAAAGGAACTAACAAAAGAACCAGACAAAAAAGAAGTTATACTAAACCTGGTAGTAAAAGAGGGAGAGGAGTTAAACAAACTTGGAAAAAATAATCCTCTTATAACTTTTTTTTCTTATTATTAACTATTTTTAAGTGTTATTTATATTATTTCATATTGACAATAATTATATACTATTTTTTTCAAATCTATTATTCTAGGTGATAAATGATGATGCTAGAAAATGGACATAGGGCTCATGGATTTTCAAGTGCTAATTTTTTAGATTCCGATGAAATTATCAGGGAATTAAATTTAACTGGTGACGAAGTATTCATGGATGCCGGTTGTGGTGATGGTCATAATGCAATTAAGATAATTGAAGATTATAATCATAAAGGAACTGTTTATGCAGTAGATATTTATGATGCTTCAATTGAGGATATGGAAACATATAAAAAAGAGAATAATGTTGAAAATTTAATCAATATTGAAGCGGATATCACTGAAGGCATTCCAGGAGTTGAAGACGGATCAATTGATGTTGTTTTAATGGTTAATGTATTCCATGGATTTAAAGCTTCAAAAAAACTTGATGAAGTGGTTTTTGAATTAAATAGAATAATTAAAAATGACGGCAAGATTGCAATCATGGATTATAAAGCATGGGATGTTCCAAATGGCCCTCCTACAAAATTCAGATCTTCACCTGAGGATCTGGAAAAATTGTTCTTAAATCACGGGCTTAAAAAGAGTTATTTAAACGAAGAAATTGGTGAGGACATTCCTGAAGGCAAATCTCACTTTTTAATCATGTTTGAAAAGGAATGATTTTTTTAATTGAGAGTTTGAAACTCTCTTAAAACTTTTTTTATTTATTGAAAATCATTAAATACTATTTTTTAAAGATTATTAGTTAGGTGTAATTATGCAACATATACATCATGGTAAATCAAGTGCAAAATTTTTCAATGCTAATGATATTTTAGATGAATTAGAACTCAAAGATAATGATATTTTTTTAGATGTTGGTTGTGGTGAAGGTTATATTTCTATAAAAGCAGCAAGGGAATATCTTTCAAAAGGAGTTGTTTATGCAGTTGATTCTCATGTTGGATCAATTATGAGTTTAGAGGATTATATTCAAGAATATGATATTAAAAATATAATCAGCATAGAATCTGACATTATTAATGTTTCAGATATCGATGAGGAGTCTATTGATGTTGTTTTAATGGTTAATGTATTCCATGGATTTAAAGCATCTGGTGAGATGGACGAGGTTATTGAAATTCTAAAAAAACTTATCAAATCTGGAGGAAGGATTGTTATTGTTGATTTCAAAGCTATTGAAATGTCTATGGGTCCTCCAGTTGAAATTAGAAGTTCTCCTGAAGAGTTAGAAAACTTATTTTTAAATCATGGTCTTAAAAGGAGTCATTTAAACGAAAATATAGGTAATGAAAACTCTCATTATCTAATAATATTTGAAAAGGAGTAGAATTTCATGATTTTTGCAGCAATTTTGGCAGGTGGGATAGGTTCAAGAATGGGAGGTATGGATACTCCTAAACAATTCTTGACATTAGGAAATAAACCGGTTATTATTCATACCATTGAAAAATTTGTAATAAATAAGAATATTGATAAAACCATTGTGCTAATACCGAAAAAATTTATAAATCACACAAATGATTTGATTAAAGAGTATATTGGTGAAAATGAGGATATTATAGTTATTAAAGGTGGGGAAACAAGAAATGATACCATAATGAATAGCATTAAATATATTGAGGAAAATTTCGGTATTGATGATGAATCCATTATCATTACTCATGATTCAGTACGTCCTTTTGTAACCCATAGGATTATTAATGATAATATTGATGCTGCTAGAAAATATGGTGCTTGCGATACTGTTGTTCCGGCAACCGACACTATCGTTGAAAGTGTAAATGGTGAAACTATTGAAAGCATTCCTGTGAGGGATTATTATTACCAAGGCCAAACTCCACAGAGCTTCAATATAAAGAAACTTTTTAACTTGATTAATAGTTTAACAGAAGCTGAAACTAATATTCTCACTGATGCATGTAAAATATTCACACTTAAGGAAGAAGATGTACATCTAGTTAAGGGTGAACAGACAAATATTAAAATTACATATCCCTATGATTTAAAATTAGCAAATACAATACTTGAGGATGGAAATGATTAATGTTAGTTATAGATTGAAATCTCCAAAATTCTTTGAAGAGGATATTGATGAAATGGAACTTGATGGTGTAATAGTAAGGCCAACATATCTATCAATTTGTCAAGCAGACCAAAGATACTATCAAGGTTTAAGGCCTATTGAGGTTTTAGAAAAAAAATTGCCAATGGCTCTAATTCATGAAGGAATTGGTGAGGTAGTATTTGACTGTTCAAGCAATTTCAATGTTGGAGATAAGGTTGTAATGATTCCAAACACACCTCAGGGTGAAGATGTTTGCAGGGCTAATTATTCATATAAATCCAAATTTAGAGGGAGTGGTTTTGATGGATTCACATCAGATTTAGTTAAATTAGAACCTGATCGTCTTGTTAAATTGCCCGATGATTTTAATATGCATGTTTCTGCATTCATTGAATTGATGAGTGTAGCTTATCAAGGAATAACTAAGTTTTCAGAAATTGCAATTACTCCAAAAGAGGTTTTAGGAGTTTGGGGCGATGGCAATTTGGGTTTTATTACAGCATTATTTTTAAAAGAGAAATTTCCAGAATCTAAAATAATGGTTTTTGGAAAGCATTTGGAAAACTTAAATTCATTCTCCTTTGCAGATGCAATTTACCAGATACATAATGTTCCTCAGGGTTTAGTAATTGATCATGCCTTTGAATGTGTTGGTTCAAGTGCTTCTCAATCAGCTATTGATCAAATCATTGACTTAATCAATCCTCAAGGAACTATAAACTTATTTGGCGTTAGTGAATATCCAGTACCAATTAATACAAGAATGGTTTTAGAAAAAGGATTGACTATTCAGGGAAACAGTAGATCTGATAGGGAAGACTTTGTTGGAGTTGTTAAAACTTTCGAACAAAATTCTCAACTATTTGAATATCTAGAAAAGCTGATAACTAATATTTGCGAAATAAACACGTTAGATGACTTAAAAGATGCATTTAACAAAGATTATATTTCACGCTTTGGTAAAACTATTTTAAAATGGAATAAATAATTCATTGGATTTGATTAAGTATTTTCAATGTTTCCAGTCTAAAATAATTCCTTTCATTTTTTTTACACATCACTGGAAGTATCCGAACAACATCAATATCGTCGCTTTCAAGAGGAATATTGTTTTTAAGTTTATCCTTAACGGTTTCAAGGATGATATGGCATGGATCGAATTTGGAACATGCAAGTTTGATTGTAAATTCAGCTTCTGAAGTTATCTCAATCTCTTTAACACTTACCTCAATGTCATGGTGACATAATAAGTAAATTGCAACATGTTTGTGGTGTTTTTCATATAAACTTTCAGCAAATCCTACATATTTTGCTAGTTCTTCTTCGTCAAAGTCGTTTAACTGAAATTCAAAATCAATAAAATCCCCGTCTTCTGTTGTAAAGATGTCTCCTCCAGGATGGACATTATCATCAAGTTTTTTTATCTCACAAGGGGTTGGGCATTTAATAGGCCTTTCGTCTTTAAACGATTCTTTGATTATTTTTGTTCTTAAAATAAAATCTTTCTTATTCATTTTTAACCTTCTTAAATTTGAATTTGTATTTTCTATTTTGGTTTTAATCTTTTATAAATTTGTAAGTTATGAATTGAAGCAATTTTACAAGGTTAAATCAATATTAATAATGATGACGCCCTAGAAGATATCAATTACTTATCATTTGCTCTCGCTTAACATTTTATTAAATCAAAAAATTAAAGTGTTAAGTAGGAATGACGAGCTACTAGAAAATATTTTTATAACAAACAACTATTCGCACAACATGAAAGGTGAATATGTCAGTAATGGAGAAATATTATGAATTCTATGCTATGAACCTTCAAGAGTTACTTGAAGAGGCATAAAAAGATGAATCCGACAACCTGAAATGCGAATATCTCCGTGTAAAACATAAACTGCTCAAATGCTGGCAATACCTATTGGACAATTATCCCTTGCGCACTGTCAGAATTCATATGTCTGTCGTTTCAAAATTCTATTGACAGCATAACGTGCATTAGCTATTGTCTTATTGATTGCTGGTGGAAGTGTATCTGGCAAGTCAAGGTCCAGTGTTGATCCCATCAGTTCTGGGTTGTCTTTTAGATTCTACCCAATAACTGCACTTGGTGTTATACTGTTCCACACGGTTATTCAATAATCTGGTTTTAATGTAATCATCAATTCCCATAATAATCATTTCAAAATTATCTTTATTATATAAAACAAATAATAAACCTACTGAAATATCAGATCTTTAGCCATAAATTTAATTAACCAACCAACTAAAATATGGTATAGAAATGTTGAGAGAGAAAAAATATATTCGACTGATATTTTGGTGGATATAATGATGATTAAGTTTTAATATTCCTTTAAATAAAAATTAACAAGGTGGTAATTTGGATTATGAATCAATAATTAGTGAAAAGTTTCCCAATTGTAATGTAGAGGTTATTCAACCTGATTTTTTAGAACTTGAAATGCTTGTAGAATACATCTCCGATGACATTATAGTCTATAATCCTCATTCTATATTGGTGTATAGACATTTATTTAGATTTTTAGTAAATGTAGGTGAAAAATGTAAGATTTATTATCTTGAAGGTTTTTCAGATGAAGATTTAAAAACAATACATGCAGGTCTTTTAAAATCCACATGGGAGAGTGATACAAAAATAAATTTACATAAAAATTCTAATCCGGATAAAGAGATTTTAGGATTATAACTGGAAAAATTCATCACAATATTCACAATAATAATTATATTCGCTTTCACAGCAGTTTCCAATTATTATTTCGCCTTTCATCGATTCAATAGCTAGGTCATCTGAGCTGTCATGAAATACTTTTTTCAGTTGTCTTTCACATTTTGGGCATCGTATCATATACTTATTTTATTAATTATAAATTTTAAATATAATTATGGGTGTTATAATGCTTATTAATTTAGGTGCCGAGTTTGGCACACATTTGGAATCAAGTGAAATTGCAATGGAATTAATCAATATTTTAAATAAAATTGATGATGATGATTTTATAATTGATTTTAAAGATGTTTTATTCGTTACTATGAATTTTGCACAGGCATATTATGGCGGTAAACTAGAATCTCCTAAAAAAATATCTGAAATCAATTTATCTGATGAAGTAAGTGTTGTTATGGGAGCTGCTGATGAAGCATGCAATCCATAAATCCTACATCTTGATAGATTGTAGGATTTTATAAGCAAAATATTAAATTAATTAAAAGCAATATATTTAATTGATAATGTTTTTTAGGATATGCTTCCATAATTGGAAGCTGATTTCTATAGCTAGTAATCACTAGCAAAATAAGAAAGGTGTTCATGTGAATGAACAAAAATTAGAGATATTTAATGTTTTAAATTTTTTAAATAAGGGTTATGAACTTGGAGATATTTTAAGCGAAGGTCAATTTGGAACCTTTTCATCAGCCGAAGAATGTGTTCATTATTTAATTGATGAGGGTTATTTTGAAAAAGAAAGGTCTGCTGATGGAGGGGAAGAAGTAACTTCCGATGAGGTATCTAAAAAATACACTGTTGCCGAGTTAAAGGATATTTTAAGAGAAAATGATTTGAAAGTTTCAGGTAAAAAACAAGAATTAGTAGAGAGGGCTTTGCCGGTTTTAAATACTGGTAAAGATGAACCTGTAATGTTTAATTTAAAGTTCACAAATAAAGCCAGGGAGTTTTTAAAAGAAAATGGATGGATTGATTTATACATGTTTGCCCTTGTATGTTTCCGCTTGAAGATTATGAAAATTATGTTAACCAATCATCCTGGGGAAATGTCGAAACCGCTTTAAAATTCTGTGATGAAATTATATCAAGAGCATTGGTGCACAATCAATTTACAGTATTTATCGATACATTATATGCTAAAGCCCATGTTTATGCATATGATGGTGATTACGAGTCCTTCATTTATTATTATTTGCAACGTTTTATATTAGGTTTAAACCCAATGGTTATGGATGAAATAACTTTTGAAGATTATGAGTTTATTAATGAAACAAGCATTGCTAATTTAAGATTGGTTTTAGAAAAACTTGAAATTGGCAGTTTAAAGAAAAGATTTGATAGGATATGGGATAAATCCCATATTAAACATGTTAATGTGCCTAAAAAATCTGCATTTAAAACATTGAAAAAGGCACTTGATGGTGCAGATATTGAGGAGCTTAACCTTAAATTAAATGAAAGATTTATTAATAATAATTATGGAATTTAAAAATGAAAGCTAAAGTTGCTGGAATTGTATTTTTAATAGGAAGTTTGTACTATATTATTGTTGAAGTTGTTTCTGCAACTTTTTTCAATGCTTCTTTTATTAATGCTTATATTTTCCATACTATTTCAGAACTTGGAATCCCAAATGCAAATTCACCTTTATTTTGGTTAATGGATTCGGCTTTTATTTTAATTGGTTTGACATTATTGTCTGGTAATTTTTATAAGTTTAAAGATTTCATTATTAAAAATAAAACTATTTTTTATATTTTTACATTAATCACATCTATCGGAGTCATTATTGTTGGATTAATCCATGGAGGCAATCCCTTAACGTCAGGTTATCACACATTTGGAGCTGTGATGGCAATTTTAGGTGGAAATATGTTGCTTGTTTTAATTTCCAGATCTATGGATGATTTTGGTGTTTTTCAAAAAATAACTATATGTTTGGGAATCATTGGTTTAATTGTTTTTTGGATAATGTTTTTCAGCATGAATAGTATTTACATGCCAGTTTATGAGAGACTTTCAGTTTATACATTAATAATTTGGAGTTTCACGGCTGGAATTTATCTTCTCAGAAATTAAATTATGAGTTGATAATTTAATAGGGTATAATCAGTTTATTTAAAGTTATTTTTAAAATTTTGTGCCGCATCCTTATTTTGACTATACTCCCTTAGAATTATAAAAATTTAAATACTTTATAAATAAATTTACAATTAAGGTGATAAAATGGTTAATTTAGATAAATCTGTTGAAGAAGAAATTTTGGCAATTGTTGAAAAATACCAAAAAGACGAAACAAGACTTTTAAACTACCTTATAATTGATGATATGGTTACATTTTTCTCACCTATCTCAAATGGTAGTCAAATTACAGCAGAAGACTTACAAAAAGTCGCTGATATACTAAATGGGACATTTGAAGGAATGGAAATTGTAAACCAAGAGTACAGATTCAAATTCAAATGCGGATTATAGAGGTATTTTTCCTCTATTCTTTTTTCAAATATTCTTTTGTGAGTTTACATTCGCTCATACATTTTGTACAGCCTGAACCTGCCTTAAATTGATTCATAATATACTTGCTGCATTTTTCAATATCAATTATATCGTCGCGACTTAATCTGTCATTCCATTTTTGAGGATTTATTGCTCCGACGGGGCAAGCTTCCTGACAATTTGTGCAATCATCACATTCTGAGTCAGTAATTGCCTTTCCAAATTCTAAAGGCATATCAGTTAAGATAGCTCCAAGAGCAACTGCCGAACCATATTCTGGAGTTACAAAAAGTGCAGATCTTCCAATCCATCCAAGACCAGATTTAGTAGCAATGGTTTTATAAGGTAAGATACTTAGTAATTTTTTCATATCACATTCGTTGCGTGTCATTGTTAGAGCAAAAGCATCATATCCAATATTTTTAATATATTCTTCCCCTTTAAGAGCAATTTCAGTTAATTTGTCAATTTGGCTATGAAAACACTTCCAATATTTTTCATAATTTTCATCTTCAATTGATTCAATTGTTTTTTTAGGCAATTTTAAAACAATACTTATTCCATTAGGCAAATCAATAAATTCGCTAGCTAATCCATTAACATCAGCAAAACCAACTTTGCTTGCACCTAATTGGATAAGATATTCTTGAATATTATTGGGCTCAGACATAATACTGAATATAATTTAAAAATATATAAACCTTTAAATTAAATAGTTAATGTAGTGATAAAATGAAGGACATTGATGTTTTAATCGAAGCTTTACCTTATATTAAAAAATTTCATGATAAAAAAATTTTAATCAAATATGGCGGACATGCAATGGTAGATGATGAAGCAAAGTCCTCCACAGCTCGCGATACTGTTTTACTTAAATATGTTGGAATGAAACCATTAATTGTGCATGGCGGAGGTCCAGAAATCTCAAGATCCATGGATAAATTAGGAAAAGAACCAAAATTCATCAAAGGATTAAGAATAACTGATGAAGAAACCATGGAAATTATTGAAATGGTGTTAGTTGGAAAAATTTCAACAGAAATTGTATCTGAACTTATTAAACATGATGGTGATGCAATTAGTTTATCTGGAAAAGATTCAAGTTTAATATATGCTCATAAGAAAGGAGCCAGTAAAATAGATGAAGAAATTATTGATTTAGGTCTTGTTGGGGAAGTAGATGAAGTTAACTCTAAATTGCTTGAAATGTTTTTAGATAATGATTATATTCCTGTAATTTCTCCTGTGGGCATTGCAAAAGATGGAACAAGCCTTAATTTAAATGCAGATACTGCAGCAGGCGAAGTCGCAAGTGCAGTTAATGCTGAAAAGTTGATTATTTTAACTGATGTTCCAGGGGTTTTAAGAGATCCTAATGACCCATCTTCATTAATTAGAAAAATTAAAATTTCAGAAGTTCCGGATTTAATTGAAAAGGGAGTTATTAGTGGTGGGATGATTCCAAAAGTAGAAACTTGTGTAAAAGCTATTGAAAATGGCGTCAAATCTTGCCATATTATTGATGGACGAAAAAAACACTCTTTACTTTTAGAAATATTCACGACAAATGGTATAGGAACCATGATTTTTTAGTTGTCCACTAAAATCATGGCGAAAATCAATTTTAAAGAGTTTTAAACTAATTGATATTTAAAATTGAAATTCATTACTTGCTTCATGAAAGTACTGAAAATATTAATTCTCTAAACCTATAAATTATGAAAATTCCCATATAATAAGGATATTGCCCAATATGCACTAAAAATTTAACCTTGTAGAAACCCCTCTTCTAAAAAACTTGTATGGCTCTGTAAATGTTATATAATACATCTTTGAGTTTTGTTTCTTTATTCTGTAGTCTTGTATTTCTACTAAAATTAACGCCATTAAATCCTTCTTTTTATCACGGAAATTACGCTTTCAACATTCATTCTTCGTGCATAGACATCATGCCAGAAGATTGTAGCGCTATTTAATCTATAATGTCCTGTTGTCGCACCTTTTTTTAATGGTATTTGGTCGAATGTTCCTACTTCTTCATTTTATGCATTTTTCTTATTTCTTCTGAATCATATGCTTTGTCTGCTAGTATGTAATGGGGGTTTGTATGGTATTAATTGTCTAATTGAAGGTAATGTTAATTGTGTATCGTGTTTTGGACTTTTATTTGCTGCGTAATTTAGGATCATTCGTGTGTCAACATTGATTGCAATATTGGTTTTTAATGTAGCTTTTTTAGTGATTTGCCTCTACATAATGATTGCCTGTAATCACAGGAAATACTTTGGAAAAATCCATTTGGAATAGTTATAGGTCAATTCAACAAAATTTAACAGCATATTTTTCATGTTTAGCAATGGAAAATAGTTTTTCTTCTTGAGTTTCATTGTTAATTTTAAGTCCAAAATTCGAAAGGTTTAACTGTCTTGAATTCAAATAATAATATGGAGAATATTTTATTTTTCTGTACATATTAATATATATTCTCCATTTTACTATATATAGTTATTTATCGCATTATTTGGATAATAGTAAGTTATATTTCAAGTGTAAAAAAAATTAAAGTAATTAAATCGCCTAAAATCAAAATCTAAGTATTTTTTGAAAAATTTTTTTGCTAAGTACATGTTCAAGTGAAAAATAATAATGAATGAAAAACATGTTAAAATTAAAAATAAAGAATTTATATGACTTATTTAGACAAAACAACTAAATAAATTCGATATTACCATAAATTTTGATATGGTTTCTACAAGGTTTTTATTAAATATATTTAATAAGATATAATATGATTAACTAAATAATCATTGGTGGTTTTTTGACAGATTTTATTAGAAAAACCTCTGAAGAAAGAATTAAAGAGATATTGGATGCAGCTCTTAAAGTTTTTTTAAAAAAAGGATATTCAAACACTACAATGGAGGATATTATTAATGAAACTTCTCTTTCTAAAGGAGGATTTTATTATTATTTTAATAATAAAGAAGATATTTTTTTAATGATTCTTGAAGAGGATACTAAAAATAACATTGATTTTATTAATAATTTAAATTTAAAAGGATCGAATAAGGAAATTTTAGATTCATTTGTATTTAACGTTTTAGAGATTATTAATAATGTTCAAGAAAAAAATAAGATATATCCAATGTTTTTACTAGAGGCTATGTCCAATCCTAAATTTAAAGAATTTTCTTCAAAAACTCAAAAAAAATATTTGGACATTATAGTTGATAAGTTGTATTTGTCATTATTTGAGGTTGACAAAGCAATCCTTAAGAAAAAAATCAGCTTTTTATCTGATATTTTTCATTCAATAAAGTTATATTCAACAATTTTTAATAAAAATGAGTCTTTTGAAGAGAACAATAAATTACTTCAAGAATTTTTTCAATTAAGTATTCTTTCAGAATTTTATTAAAATGCCAATATTTAAATACTATAATAATAAATTATTCATAATAAGTATTAACCGACGATATCGTCTACTTGGTGATTTTATGAATAAAAATAAAAAGTGGTCAACACATGATATAATGATAACAGCAATGTTATCTATTGCATTGGGTGTTTTATACATTCCATTAACTTATTTTGCAGGATGGTCAACGAATTTTCCATTTTTAGACATATATTTAACTGGAACATATTATTTTCCCATAGTTATGGTGGGATATTTAATTAGAAAAAAAGGATCTGCACTTTTTGCAGCAGTCATAATATTTTTAATCCAAATACCATTCACGCCATATGGAGTTTTAATGCTTTATTTTGCATTATTGCTAGGTTTACCTATTGAAATAATGTTTATCATAAAAAAATACAATAATCTAAAATTATGGTATATTATGTTAATTGGGGGAATAGTAGGTATTTTAGGATCTATTAATCGTTATTTTGTAATCGGTCTGGGAGTTGTATCGATTCCTCTTCTCATATACTATTTCACCATTTCTTTTGTCTGTGGTTCAATTTGGGGAGGAGCTCTTGCTAAATTTTTAAGTGATAAAATTTTAAAAACAGGAGTACTTCATAAAATTGGGAGGAAGAATGATTTTTTATACTGCATGGTACTTTAGCACCATATATCTCTTAGGAATGTTTGCAATCTACTTAAAATTTCCTAAAGAGTCCTGGAAACGCTTTTTTGGAGGATCAAAATCAGATTATACAAAAGATAATAATAAGGTTATTAATTCCCTCAAATTTTCAATAATAACCTTATCATGGTGGGGGATAATAATTTATTCATTTTTTGTCCCTGTGGATTATGAATCCTCATTGTTTTATTTAGGTGCATTTATTTTCATATTAAATATGATAATCTATGAAATTTCTTTATTTAATTATGCAAGCACTCCTGTGGGCAAACCTGTTCAAAAAGGAGTTTATAAAATATCAAGAAATCCTCAGTATATTAGTGATTTTTTCATATGGATAGGTGTTGGTATTATGTGTTCTTCATATTTAATAATAATACTTAAAATAATCGGATGCGTAATACAGCATTGGACTATTGTTGAAGAGGAGCATTTTTGTTTGGAAAAATACGGTGAAGAATATAAAGAATATCTTGATAGAACACCAAGATATTTATTCTTTTAGCATTCTCTTTTTTTTTCATTTTTTGAGCTTTAATAGAATATGGGATGTCTTTAATTTATAAACGGTTCATTTAATGTTCAAAATGGGTGAAATATAAATTAATCTAGTTATCCCTTTCAAATTAAAAAAATAAATAGGGCAATGTTCAATAAATAATTGTAAATTAACCATTAAATGCAAGTGAAAAGTAAAAAATAAATAAAAAATTTATTTATTTATTGATTCAATCGCACTTTGTGCTCCTTTCCTTACAAAACCACTTTCATCAGCAAGTAATTTTTCAAGTGCAGGAATAGCTTTTTCATTGCCTAAGTTTCCAAGTGCCCAAGCAGCTGCTCCTCTTATTCTCCAATTTTCATCATTTAATATTTCAATTAACGGATCAACAGCCGGTTCGCCCATTCTTGAAAGTGAAGTTGATGCTTCTCTTCTAACCAATTTATTGTTATCGTTTAAAGTTTCAATTAAAGCAGGAATTGCTTTAGAATTATTAATTGCACCAAGCAATATTGCTGCATTTAATCTAATTTGTTTTTTTCTACTGGATAATGCATCAATTAATGGGTCAACTGCTTCATCAGCTCTTAATTCTAATTCTCCCATTGCATCTTCAATAACAAATTCGTCATCATCATTTAATAATTGAATTAAATCGTCAATACTTCTTTCCATTTTTATCCCTCTTTTTCAATAAGATATTTAACTACTTTTTACATGTAATTAATATCCTTTATATTCCATATAGTATAAAAGTATTTCGATATTATACGAACAAAATTTATAAATGCATAAATACTATAAATATAAATTATTAATATACAAAAAATTTTAAGGGAGTTAAATGTATAACATAGCAGTAATTGGTGGAGATGGAATAGGTCAAGAAGTTATGAGCTCATGTGAATACTTGCTTGACAAATTAGATTTGGAATTCAGTTTCAAATATGGAAAAGCAGGTTTTGAGTGTTTTAACAAAATAGGAACAACATTGCCTAAAGAAACAATAAAAATAGCAAATAAAAGTGATGCGGTACTATTTGGAGCATCAACATCAACACCCGGACAACCGAGCCCTATTATAAACTTGAGAAAAGCATTAAACGTATATGCAAATATAAGACCTATAAAATCATACAAGGGTGTTAATTGCATATGCGACGATATTGATTTTGTTATTGTAAGAGAAAACACAGAAGGATTATATTCACAAGTGGAATACGGTGATGAGAATAAAATGATTGCTGAACGCCATATTACAAGACACGCTTCTGAGAGAATCTCAAAAGTAGCATTTAACTTATGTATCAAAAGGGAAGAGAAAAAGGTTACCTGTGTTCACAAAAGCAATGTGCTTAAAAAAACAGATGGCGTTTTTAAGGAATCCTTCTATAAAATAGCTGAAGAGTATCCGCAAATCAAAACTGAAGACTGCTATGTTGATGCAATGGCGATGTATTTGGTAACTCAACCTCAAAATTTTGACGTAATTGTTTCAAGTAACTTATTTGGAGATATATTGTCTGATGAAGGTGCAGGACTTGTTGGAGGACTAGGTCTAGCACCTTCTGGAAATATTGGAGATCATAATGGATTATTTGAACCAGTACATGGTTCCGCACCAGATATTGCAGGAAAAAATATAGCAAATCCATGTTCAATGATACTGTCTGCTTCCATGATGCTTGATTACTTAGGAGAATGGGACATATCAAATAACATAAAACATGCCGTTGAAAAAGTAATGTCAGACTGTAAAATTAGAACTCCTGATTTAGGTGGAGATTCTTCTACAATGGATGTAACAAAAGCAATTGTTAAGGAGCTGACATAATGTTGAACATTACTACTTTTTTGGATGCAAACTCAAAAAGACTGGATAAAAATGTATTGTACAACCCCACAAGTGGTGAAAAATACACTTCAGGAGAAATATTATCAATAATTTCTGAAATTGGAAGGAATTTAAAAGAATCAGGAATCGAAAAAGGGGATCGTGTTTTAATTTACTTAAATAACTCAGAAAAATACTTGTTTTCATTATTTGCAATATGGAGAATTGGAGCTATTGCCATTCCAACAAATCGTATTTTCACCACTTCTGAACTTAACTATATTGTAAGTGACTCTAAAGCCAAATTAATGATTACTGATGAAAAAGCAAAGGATATGATTAATATAACAACATATGTTCCGGAAAACATAAGTGATTTTAAAAAATGTGATGTGCTTGAAGCGGAAAATACTGATTGGGATGATTTATGCCAATTGCAATACACTTCAGGCACTACTGGTCAACCTAAAGGTGCAATGTTAACTCATGGAAATTATTTTACTGCAATTCACAATGAATGTGACGTATTAACATTAAAACAAGATGATGTTTATTTGGGAATTTATCCGATGGCGCATGTTGGTCTTTCATGGTCAATAGCCGCTTTAAGAGCCGCAGCATATTACATTTTAATGGAACAATTTAACATTGACGAATACCTTGATTTATGCAAAAAAGAAAAAGTAACAGTTTTGACTGGAATGCCTCCTGTAATACACTCTTTAACTACAATGGACAAACGTGAAGAGTTAAAAACTGTTCGTGAAATCATCTCAGGTGGAGGGCCATTACATAAAAAGATCTGGAAAGATTTCCATGAAACTTATGCAGTACCAATTATAAATGCTTATGGATTATCTGAAACAATAGTAATAGGAACAGGAACTGTCATTAGGCCTGAAGATTATCGTGAAGCAGATAGATTTGAAAGTGTAGGTCATCCGGTTTGTTTTTCAGAAGTTAAAATTGTAGATGAACACAATAGTGATAAAATCCTTCCACAATATGAACAAGGGGAAATTGCACTTAGAGGTCCTGCAATTGCAAAAGGATACTGGGGAAATGAAGAAAAAACTAAATCCTCATTTTTAGAAGATGGATGGTTTTTAACTGGAGATATTGGATACCTTGATGAAGATAATCGTTTATTCATTACCGATCGTAAAAAAGATATGATTGTAATGAGCGGATGGAAAATTTATCCAACGGAAGTTGAAGAAGTATTAATTAAATATCCTGAAGTTAAAGAAATAGCTATTTTTAGCATAAATGATTGTCACAGAGGAGAACTCCCAGTAGCCGCTGTTGTATGGGAGGGGGAAGCTGATGATGAAGGTTTAATTAATTTTGCTCGTGAAAACTTATCCCGATATAAAGTTCCAAGAAAAATATTTGCACTTGACGAACTTCCAAGAGTGAATGGGTGGAAATTACTTAGAAGAGAATTAAGAAAAATATTTAAAGAGTAATTATTATTCAAATCTATTTTAAAACAACAGATTCATCAATCATTTCAATTAAAATTTTGTTAATTGGATTTTTAAGTGATAACGGATGTTCTTTTTGATATTCCTCTCTAAATGGCATGATTCTAAAACTAGACATGCATTGATCAGTTGACCTGAGTGCAAAATAAGCTTTATAATCACCATCAATAATGTTTATTATAAGTCCAACATCTTCAAGGCGGTCATGCCCAGCAATACCTTCTTCTCCATAAACCTTGAACTTTTTAACGCCATCTGCGGTTATCAAAGCATATTCTATTAAATATTCATATTCATCTTCATCAAGGTCATAATCATCATATTCTATTATTTCAGCACAATCTTCATCTGGGACAATTAAATTGGATGCACAGTAACCTAAGGAAATATAAATTCCATCAAGATCAAGGGCTTTAGATATAATGTCAAAATATAGGTTATCCAAGGGTTGTGATTTATATCTGTTTCCTAAAACTTCAGGAATGGTATGTGTCAAGCCGCCTTCTTCAATGACAGTGCAGTAAAAGTGTTCTTCACCGAGATAACCTGCCGTTATAGCTTTTTCTATTGTTTTTTTAATATCAATATTATTGGCATTTTCTAACTTTCTAGTTAATTTTAAAGTTTCTTCATCACTTATCATTGTTAGCACCCTTTTTTAAATTTTCTAGGCATTGCTGTATTCAATACATCAGCTTCAAATCCAAGAAAACCTGTTAACCTTAATGCAGGTAAACTTTCTTCTAAATGAGTATCGGCAACATTTATCATCTTATCAGTCATAATATATCGAATATTTCTTCAATGGTATTAGCTACTTTGAATATCTCTTCCTGTTTGTATAAAAATCCTTTTTCACTCAGTTCATCAAGCATTTCAAGCATTTTATCATAGAAATGATTAATATTGAATACAATTATCTCTTTGTTGTGTTGTTTTAATTTACGAAGGGTTATTATTTCAAAAAATTCATCTAATGTACCAATTCCTCCAGGAGATATGATAAATGCATCAGAATGTTCTAAAAACTTTTGTTTTCTCTCTTCCATTGTGTCAACATAAAGGAGTTCACTGCATTTTTCACATAACGGTTCAAACTCCCAAATCCATGTTGGAGCAATTCCAATCGATTTTCCATTATTGTCATGAACTCCTTTCACACATGCTCCCATCACTCCTGTGTCTCCACCACCAAAAACAAGAGTATGTCCTTTTTTAGCCAATTGACAACCTAATTTGTAATTTTCATTGGTGTAAACCGTATCTATAATTCTACTTCCAGATCCATATAAGCAAATATTCATCTAATCACTTTAATTTTCAGGTGTTTGTTCTGCAAGGCATAAATGACAAATCGCATTGGTATTGTCTTTCTGATTATCTTTAACGGGACATAGAAATTTCCCCCCTTTTTTTTCAACAAATAAACTTCCGGGAAATTCACTTCCAACTGGATGTATCGGCTCTTCTAAAATAAAAGTTGTGTACAATGCTGTAATGACATAAATTAATGGAAATTTATCTTTTTTGTTATTTGACAATCTTTCTTTTTCAAAAGTTTTTTTAAGCATTGGAAAGGAATCATCAAAAGATTTTTTATCAATTGTTGAATCGGTGTAATCTTCTTTTTCTTTGACTTCTTTCATACGCATGATAAAATATTTTATGTATACTTTCAGATATTTTTCACGGTAATTTGCCTGAACATATTCACCATCTTTTCTCATATGTGCTGTAGCCATCATTAAATCTTGAACTGAGATAATACGGGCGTATTTTTTAAGAATTGTCATTAATTCTGATTTTTTAACTTTATCATTTTTAGATAATTCTTTAAGTTCAATCAATATGCTTTCAGCTTTCATATGATTATTTATAAAATTTATTATATTTAATAAAAACTATTAATTACTTAAACATATACTAATAGGTAGGAGTTTAAAAATGATTGGCGGTTTTATTGAAATTTCAAAAGAAGATATTGAAAATGTTGAAAATGCTTTAAAAGTAAATAGCGGTTATAAATTAAAAAATTCTAAGTTTAATGTCAAAACATTTGAAAAGGCTCAAGACATCATCATAATTCAATATGTGGATAATGTTGAAAATGAGCTAGTTTTCAATACGCGGGAGAAAAATGCCAAATATTATATTACAGACACTTTCGATTTATTTATGGAGAACATTATAACAGGCAATGCTTCAAGGGATGTTTTCCAATCTGTAAGCAGCTATTTTTATGAGGTAATTGAAAATAATGATAAAGATTTCACTAAAGAAAAAGAAGAGCTGATTAACTTTTTACTCCTTACAGAGGATTACTCTAAAGATTTCCTTGAACTTAATTTAGACCAGGATAAAATCCTCAGCGATTATCAAGATGACCATGATAAGATTTATGCTGATGAATCATTAAACAGAGTTCAAAAGAGTTTGGCCTTAAAAGAACTTGTTCATATGTCAATTTGTCAGGTTGTTGATGATATTGATTTATTTTTTACAAGACCTTCTAATTTAACTCCAGAAGAAATTGCTGAGAAAAACAAACAAGAAGCTGAAGCATTAGAAAAAGAGATGCAATTGTCATAAATATTAAATAATATGTGTTACTATAATTAATTGTTGATTATATGATTAATATTACTCGTAATGAAGAAGTTGTTTTAAATCAGATAAAAATTTTCAATATTGAATATCCTGATGGAATTCCACTTAAACTACTTAAATCGGAATTGGGATTTCATGAATATGATTTAGTTCAGATTCTCGAAGAACTCCAGGATAAGGATTTAATTATTTTTAAAAATAATAAGGCTAGTTTATCTGAGAGTGAAAAGCAAATCAACACTGTTAATTCTAAAAAAGACTTAGAAGAATTGGAATTAAACCAAAAAGAGAAAGATTCATATAAATTAATTAAACATTTGGTTAATGAAAAAAATCTTATTTCCAAATATACTTTAGAGGGTCATTTATTATATGGAGATTTACAACTCACTAATTTTAGAATGTACCATATTATATTGTCTTTTCAGAATAAAGGGCTTTTAAAAACTATTAATAGGGATGATGGAGAATATTATTTGCTTGTCGAATAATATTTTTTACACAATTTTTATTATTTAAGTATTATTATTTTACATTTTCATCATAATATTTATATAAGTTAAAATGTAATATATAGTATAATAATTGAATTTTTGATGTGTTTTTTTATGATGAGAATAAGTATGTCACTACCTAAGAAATTATTAGCTGATTTCGATGAAGTATTAAAAGAGAGAGGTTATCAATCTCGTTCAAAAGGAATCCGTGATGCACTTCAAGATTATATTGTAAGATATCAATGGATGAATTCCATGGAAGGAGAAAGAATAGGGATTATAACTATTATCTACGATCACCACTATACTGGTGTTATGGAAAGCTTGGCAGACATCCAGCATAATTTTAGAAATGAAATCACTACTAGTATGCATATTCATATGACTGATAAATATTGTATGGAGATTGTAGTTGTAAATGGAGATATTGTTGATATACGTGATTTGACTGAAAGGATAATGAGACTTAAAGGTGTGGAACACGTAAAACTTACAAGCACTGCTAATGGAGAAGATTTTAAAGAGCCAGGATATTCACACAATCATACTCACAATCATTAAATCTTTTTTTTATTATTTTTTTTCATGAAATTTAAAACCACCCCGTATCATCATGATCTGCTTAAAGATCATAATCGTTTAGCGGTTTTTTTCCAAGCTATAAACGAATATGATTCAGGCACTGATTTAGCATATGATTTAGGTTGCGGAAGTGGTGTTTTATCTTATTTTTTAAGTTCAAAATTTAGTGAAATAATATCACTTGAAATAGAACAGAAAACGTATAATTGTGCAAAAGAAAATTTAGAGGATTTTGAAAATATTCAGGTAGTCAATAGTAATGTTTTGGATTATGATTTTACAAAAAAAGCAGATTTAATAGTTTGTGAAATGTTAGATACAGCATTAATTGATGAAGAAGAAATCCCAGTTTTAAATCATGCTAAAAAATTCCTTAAAAAAGATGGAAGAATAATTCCTCAAGGAATAATCAATACTGTACAATTAGTTAATCTTGAGAGAGAGTATATTCACTGGGATGAATGTGCAAACTATGAAGAACTTTCCGATGAAATTGTTTACTCTCAATTTAACTTCTCAGATGAGATTAACCCTAAATTTATAAAAGAACTAACCTTAAAAGCAAATAGATCAGGTTTGGCAAATGGATTGAAAATTACCACCTACACAAAACTTAATGATAATCTTATTGCAGGACCCTTACCAATGCTCAACCCGCCGTTATTAATCCCTTTAGAAAAACATAAAGTAAAAGTAAATGACTTTATACATGTTGAACTAAAATATATTATGGGAAAAGGGATTAAGACTATTGAAACTAAATATTTGTAGGTGGAATAATGAGCTTTGAATCTCAATTAGATAATTTTTTATCTGATTGTGGAAAATTAATTGTGTTAGGTGTAGGTAATGAGCTTAAAAGTGACGACGGCATAGGCCCATTTATTATAAGGAAGCTTAAAGAAGAAAACATCGAAAATGAAAACCTGTTTTTCATTGATGGCGAAACCGTACCTGAAAACTTCACAGGCAAGATCAGAAAAGAAAATCCCACTCATTTAATAATAGTTGATGCATGTTTGATGGATTCTCATCCTGGAGATATGCAAATTGTTGATAAAGATAACTTTGCAAGCATCGGTATTTCAACTCATTCAATGTCTTTATCATTTTTTGTAAGATATCTTGAGAGAGACACTGAATTTAAAATAATTTTCGTTGGAATTGAACCTGAAACAATGGATTGGGGTGAAAATCCAACATTTGAAGTTAGAAAAGCAGCAGAAGAGTTTATAGAAATATTAAAAGGGATTATATTATGAAAGTATTATTTATTGGTTCAAGATTATATGACGATTTAGATTGGTATGTTAAGTCTAAGGATATTGAAAGTATATTAACAGAATCAAATGAGGAAGCTATCAACCTTGATTTGCCTAATCAGGTGTTTATTGTTCCTCGGGGGATGGATGGTCCAAAACAAGTTGCATTAATGCACAAAGTAGATGCTATTGTGCCATTAATTGGAATAGATCCTCCTTTAATTGATATTGCTCATATGAAAGAAGAAGTTGAAGCGGAATATGGAATACCGGTTGTTGCAGCGGGTGTGCGTGCAGTCGAGTTAACTTCTGATAAAATCAAAACAAAAAGATTCTATGAAGAAATTGATGTTGCAACTCCAAATTATCAAATATTGCACAGTCCTGATGAATTGGCCCTTGAATTTCCAGTCGTTTTAAAACAGGGTGAAGGACAGGGTGGAAAAGATATTAAAGTAGCTAAATACATCGATGAGGTGGAGGGATATTTCAACGAATTTGATGAAGCTTTATGCGAAGAATTCATTGAAGGAGCGGAAATATCTGTTGAAGTATTGGGGTTCAATGGTGAATTTGTAGCTTTGCCGCCAATTTATAAAGGTGAAACTACATTAGAAGGAACTCATCCATTAAATAAAATTAAATCTGGCCCTTGCATGGTGGAAGGATTGGATAATAATCTAGTTCAACATACGGCTTATAAAATAGCTAGAAATTTAGATTCAGATGGGATATTTGAAATGGATTTCATGTATTCAAGGAAAAATAATCAATTGTATGCCATTGAAGTAAATACTCGTCCAAATGGAACTAGATATTTAACAACAGCTACTTGTGGCGTAAACTCATTGTGCGAACTTGTAAATATGGCTATTGGTGAGTTTAGCTTGGCTAATATTTCGAATAAACTCCAATATTATTATTCAGCTGAAATTCCGGTAGGTAATTATCAGGGTCCCAAACCTAATGAACCTATAAAATCTTTTGAACATAATGATTTTGTTGTACATGGTCCGGAAGGATATCAGAGAGTTACTGCAAGAGCTAATTCAAAAGAAGAACTTGATGAATTAGTTGATAAATTGACTTAAATCTGTGTTATAAGTTATAATTATATACTATTATGGATATATATTTTAATAATGTAAAAATATGTAGAATGTGGTATAATAATGAATAATACAGATATGTTAATTCTTTTTTTAATAACTTTGTGTGCCACAATATTCTTTACTTGGTATGTTAAAAGGATATTGTTGAAAGCAAGGATAGCAGATAATCCTATAGTTAGTGAACATAGACATAAAAGTGGTACTCCTACAATGGGAGGTATAGCATTTTTATTCACAATTTCTCTAATAATTGCACTTTATTATCAAAATACACCAATATTAATAGTATCATTCATCATGCTCGCTGGAGGAATTGTTGGTTTAGTCGATGACTTAATAGGTTTAAAAGTTAAAGAAATTCAAAAGATTGTTGTCAATACGTCTAATGAGGTTATAACTTTAGGAAGATTGGATGTCGAACCTAATGAAGAAGTTCGTGTTGCAACTCCTAAAGCAAAAGCCGAAGTTGATGATTTGCTTAAATCAGGTAAAGTTGAGGTAATTGGTGAAGTTCCAATTAAAACAGAACCTGAAGAATCAGAAAAAATCCTCTGTCAAATTGTTTTAGGATTATTTTTAGGACTAACTGGTGTCGTAACTACATTGGGTGGTTTTGAATTAGGTATATTTGCTATTCCTGTCGTGGTTATTGCAGTTTTAGGATCTATCAATTCTGTTAATCTGATTGATGGTATGGACGGTCTTGCCGCAGGTATTGTTGGAATTGCATCAATTGCATGTTGTGTTTATGGTTATTTATTTGGACCGGCTACAATCATACCTCTGTTTTTAATAATTGCAGGGTTATGTTTAGGATTTTTAGTATTTAACAAACATCCTGCATCAATATTCATGGGGGATGTTGGATCATTTGTGTTAGGTACTGGCTATGCCGCGGCTGTTTTAGTATGTGATATACCGTACTTCGGTGTTCTTGCATTAGGCGTGCCGGTTATTTCAGTTGTAGTTAGTTTGCTGCACAGAGCACATATTATTAAATTACCAGTTGAGCCTCTTCATCATACTTTAAACCATTACGGTATGTCTGAGGTAAAAATTGTATCAAGTTATTTAGGTTTTACAGTATTATTATGTATCTTAGGTATTCTTTTAAAGATGTACTTATTCTAATTTATTTAGGTGATTTTTATAGGTGATTTTTATGAATATTCAAGATTTGACCAATTCTATAAATGGAAAACTTTATGGAAATGATGCGTTTTTTTCAATTGATGGATTTACAGGCAAATTTACTTTTTTACATGAGGCACATACTGGTGACATTGTCATAAGGGAATGGATCGATCAGGTTGGTGTTGAAATGGCATTCGATAGAAATATTGCCTGCCTTGTAACTCCTGAACCTAGAAATGGAGCTATTGAAGTTGCTGAAAGATTAAATTTCCCATTAATTGTTATAAAAGATATGGAAGTCGCTAAAAACTTTGTACTGAAGATTACAAGAAGTGAAGAGTTAAAATATATTAAAGATTTAGCGGATTATGTTGATGGTAAAATCATAGGCAATAATGAATTCTTTTCTATAGATGGTTTTACCGGTAAATTTACTTTCTTAAATGAAGCACATACTGGAGACATTGTCATACGCCATTGGATTAATGCAGTTGGTGTTGAAATGGCATTTAATAAAAATATTGCATGTCTCATTACACAAACTCCAAAGGACGGTGCTATTGAATTGGCAGAACGACTTAATTTCCCATTAATCATTACTGATAAAATAGAACTTGCAAATGCTTATGCACTTGCACATACTATTGGAAAATATTCTCCGGGTTCCACAAATATTATAATAACCGGAACCAATGGAAAATCAACAACTTCACATTTAATTTATCATATTTTAAATAATGCTGGTTATCATGTACTCACTAATACTGATAGTGAATCGGAATTCAATACTCTAATTGATCCAATGGTATCTAAATTGGTATATGATGAAGTATCTAAAAATGGTGATTTGGATTATCTAGTTATTGAGGTGTCTGAAGTTCAGGGTTGGTTAAATAATTTAATGAAAAGTCATGCTGCATTAATGAGTGAAGCCATTAGCCCTCAGGTAGGTGTGATAACTAATGTTGCAATGGATCATATCGGTCTTGTAAACTCAATTGATGATGTTTTTGAAGAAATTAAAGCAGTTCCGAAAGCTATTGGGGATGGAATTACTATTTTAAATCATGATGATGAACTTGTTAGAAGTTTAGAGGTTCAAAATCCATTTTATACTTCAATGTCTAAAATTGATGATGAGAATGCAGTTTACTTTGATGGTGAAGATATAGTTTACAGGAATAATTCAATTTTATCCATAGATGAATTGCCATTCAAAGGCAATCATTTCATACAAAATATTTTATCAGCTATTGGTGCCTGCATATCTTTAAATATTGATATGGATGATATTGTTGAGGGAGTTAAAACTTATAAGGCATTAAACAGACGTTTTGCTAAATTAAATGATGCACCATTGATTTATGATGATTTTGCACATAATCCTGATGGGATTAAGGCAACAATTTCAGAAACTCTTAAATTACTGCCTCAAAACCAAAAACTACAATTAGTTTGTGCAATAAGAGGTTCAAGAGGAGTTGAAATCAATCAGTTAAATGCCGATGCATTAGTCGAGTCAATGACTGGAAATATCAATGTGTACTTGTCTTCCAGTAATGATGTAGTAAATGAATCGAATTTTGTCAAACCAAAAGAGAGAGAAGTTTTTTTCAATACTTTAAATAAAAATAACATTGAATTTACTCATTTTGATAATTTAAATGATTGTTTATTGGAAGTTTATAAAAAAGCAGATAAAAAAGATATTATTTTATTAATTGGCGCTCAAGGAATGGACCCGGCTAAGTCACTTTTAGACAATATAATATAAATTTAAATATCATATCAATTAATATAATAAATGTATAATTTATTCTTTTATTGAGAATATTGATACAAGAGGAAATAATCATGTTTATAAAGATTAGGAGAGACACATTAATAATTTTATTATTGGCGTTTATTTTGATTCTTTGTGGTCGTTTAATCACATATGTTGCATTCGCATCATCTGAGGATATTAATGACGGAATTCCTATTTCTGGTGTAATTATCAAAGGTAATGATATTGTACCTGTAGATACGATTAGATATAATGTTATGCAAGCTGGTTTTAGGGATGGTAGTGTAATTTATGGTGATATTTTAAAAACTTCTAAAAGAGAAGTTTCGCTGCAGGATGCGATACAAACGGCGCAGGAATTTGCAACACGGTCAACAGTGCCCGGAACATCTGTACAACCAATTACTGCTGCAGATGTTCAAGTAGATAAAAATACGGGTGTTGTTACAGTAACAGTTATAGAAGACTTTTCTTCTGTTGAATTAGAAAATAAAACAACTGGGGTGAGTGGATGAATTATAAGGCATTTCATGTATCGATTGTTTTTTTAATTATTGCATTAATGACTATGAGTAGTGTCGCGGCTACTTGTAACATTATTGTTATCACTGACCCTTCAGGTGAAGATCCAAATGGTGCTGCTGCAGGAAGTATGTCTTTTGCAGACAACATGTTTCAGTCAACATTTTTAATGTCTAAAAATAATCATTTTGCAGTACTTTCTGGAGGTACTGGTAGTTCTGATACAAGGTTGGACTCTATTGTGGATGCTGTAGCAAGTTTAGAAAACAATGCATCTGCAGCTTCAGCAGCTTCATTAGCATCTCAATACAAAGGTGCTCGTTTGTTAGTTGGCGGTCCAAGTATGGGGGCGGCTATTGGCGGATCATTTAATGCATACGTTATCACAGTAGATGATTCAAGTAATGAAATTAAAGTAACTCCTTATACTAGTGGTGTAGCTACACTACAGCCTGGTGAAAAAGGAGCTATTATTCACTTAAGGAATACTGCAGGAAACCCATTATACGGTACTGCAGATAGCGTTAGAAAAGAAACTGCAATGAATATTGGAAAGATGATTCGAGATGGATATCCTGCCACTACAATTCTCTCTGAAGCTATGGGGGAAGTAGCTAAAGATTCTGGTGAAAAATATGGTGGTGGTGGAGTAAACTTAGTATCTGGAATTTCGACTTCAGACATGTTCACTCCTAAAGATTTGAACACATCAGGTTATCCGATGGATGAAAAATACTCCAAGGTTTGTGATGACTGTGGATGGGCTATGGGTTTTCCTGCAGCGGAAGCTTATGATAAGTGTCCGGTTTGTGGTGGAGAATTAAGAACTGTTTATGCATATGAAGCACTAGGTTCTGCCTTAACCGTAAGTCAAAATTCAGTTAGTGTGTCAGTTTATGGAAGTGATAAGCCGGGATTAGCATCTACTACTACTGAAATTGTAGAAGCATCTGTTGCAAAATATGGTTATGATGCATCTGCTATTGCAGGATCTATTAATAGAGGTATTAATAATGGTCTTTTAATGGGCGTTGATCATGTGGAACCTAAAGATATTAATGTAAAACAAGGATCTAAAGCAGTTGGTGTTTACTATACTGCACTTCCAGGAGACCGGTCTGCTCCGGTTTGGGACCTGCCAATTGATGGTAATATATTAAATATTCTTGGAAGCATTCAAACTGCAGTAGGTATTATTTTAATATTGTTAGTGGTATTCAGATCAAGGTTGTTGAAATCTTTCCAAAATAGGTGATTATTATGGCGTTAATATTGATTCGTGGTGAAAATAATTCTAAATTACTTAATGCAATTGCAGATATAGAACGTCATGGTAATTTGAATTTAACATCAAAGCCTAAAGTAGTTGATGCTGCTTTTGCAGATTCATTAGTAGAAGGAATTTTAAATTCAAAACTTAAAACAACCTCTAATGTTGCCGCTGCATTTTTTGTAAAAGAAGATACTACTTTAAGCATTATACAAGTTAAAAAAATCCATCCTCCCGCTCATGTCGTAGTTGTAAGTCATGAATATGGTGCTTATTCTAAATTGGAATATGTTTTGAATAATGCTCAAGATTTCCAGGGATATCATTCACACAAAGCCGTTAATGATGGGATGATTGATTATAAAGTAAATAAAAAAGAAAGGCACATTAAAAATGATAAATTAAATAGCTATAAATAGCTATTTTCTTTTAATTTTCATAATATTTCCTAAACTTCTTTCTCCAGATGAACTGTTAATAAATTGATTTAAATCGATATTGTCTATTTTTTCAAGTAATTTTATATCCAATGTTTTTTCTAGTTTTTTAGTTAGTTTATTATCAGGAGTCATTTTGCCGGTTTCAATTCTTGAAATAACAGAAACTCTTTCATTGATTTTTTTACCTAAATCCTCACGAGACCAATTTTTTGATTCTCTGGCCTTTCTAATTTCAATACTAAAGTCTTCAATTAACTCTTCAGTGGATTCTTCACTTTTAGCATATGATTTATTTCTATTTTTTGCAGGTCTTTTTGCTTTATTTTGTTTTGCAAATTTTGGTTTAGGAGGTGTTTTTTGGATTTTACCAAGTTTCGCACACTCTTTACAAACAATCATAACTGATCCTTCAATTTTTGCTTTTATCGGATTGTTTTCAGGTACAGGTTTGCCACAGATTTCACATTCCATCTTAATCAGTTCCTCATATTTTTTAATTAATTATATATTAATTGTCTTATATAATGATTGTTAGTATCAGTAAAAATGAATACCTTTAAATACTTTAAAGTTACTAATTGTTATTAAAGTAACATGTTGTATAAAAATTAAACTAACTGGAGATGATTCACATGGATGATTTTAATGATTTGGAAAATTCGTCAAAAGAACAATTAATCGAAAAAGTAGAATCTCTACAAGAGGAGATAGTTTCTTTAAGAGAAGATAAATCCAAAGCTAAAAGTAACTTAATGTGGAAAGTTAGGAAATTAGAAAAGGATAAAGTCCTAATTGAAAATGAAAAAATTAGACTAGAACGAGAAACTAAATCATTACGTTCTGAAGTAGATAGATTTAGATCTCCCCCTTTAGTACTGGCTACTATAACTGAAGTTTTAGATGATAATAGAATGACTGTAAAAAGCAGTACTGGGCCTAGTTTTCTTGTTAACTACTCAAAATTCTTAGATGAAAAATTATTAGTACCGGGTTCTAGAGTAGCATTAAATCAACAAACTTTCGGTATTGTTGAAGTTTTACCGTCTGAAAAAGATGCAAATGTTTCTGGAATGGAAATTGAAACTAAACCGGATATAACTTATGAAAAAATCGGTGGTTTAGAGGAACAGATTATTGAAGTAAAAGAGACTGTTGAACTTCCTTTAACAGAACCTGAACTATTTGAAAAAATCGGTATTGAACCGCCTAAAGGAATTTTATTATATGGACCTCCTGGAACAGGTAAGACTTTGCTTGCAAAAGCAGTAGCCAATGAAACCAATGCTACTTTTATTAAGATTGTAGCTTCCGAATTTGTCAAAAAATACATTGGAGAAGGGGCAAGACTTGTTCGTGAAGTCTTTGAACTTGCAAAAGAAAAAGCTCCTGCAATCATATTCATAGATGAATTAGATGCTGTTGCAGCTAAAAGACTTAAAAGTTCCACTAGTGGAGACAGAGAAGTTCAAAGAACTCTAATGCAACTTTTAGCAGAACTTGACGGATTTGAATCCAGAGGAGATATCGGAATTATTGGTGCAACCAACAGACCGGATATCCTGGACCCTGCATTATTACGTCCTGGCCGTTTTGACAGATTCATTGAAGTTCCCCTTCCAAATATTGATGGAAGACGTGAAATTCTTAAAATTCATACTAAAAACATGTCGTTAGATGATGAAGCAGAAATTGACTTGCTTGCTGAGTTAACTGATGAATTATCTGGTGCAGATTTAAAGGCAGTATGTACTGAAGCAGGTATGTTTGCAATTCGTGAAAAACGTGATAAAGTTACTATAGATGATTTTATGGATGCTATCGATAAGGTCATGAGTAAAACTAAAGAAGACGAATTGTTCAAAACAGAAGCTGGCGTAATGTTCGGATAACTTTAATTAAAAATAATAGGCCTATGATGAACCCTATGAGCTCTGATATGTGATGAATGATGGGCGAGCTGAGGCTTATTTTAAAATCTTTTTTTCACTAGCGGTATTAGGTATTCTGAATTTCAGCATAATATTTTTCCAATTTTTTGAGCATTAAAGGAATATTAAATCTTTTCATGCTAAATTGCTCAATAAACATTATTCTGCAATTAAATTTTGACAGACCCTAAACATTTATTTAAAATAAATTATAATCTATAATTATGTTATTTAATAATGATGGACAATCTGGTGATAGGGTCCTTTATAAAACTAAACCTAATATGATTTTAGGTTGTAAAAAAGCTATTTATGGGATTATCATACTAGTTTTAATTTTAATCATTTCACCGGCAGTTATTGAGTTTATAGGGGGAATGCAAGTATATTTAATATCCTATGTTAAGCTTTCCTTAACTAGATATGCAGCCATTGCATTTTTTCTTCTTATTCTTATTGATGTTATTTATATTATTTGGCAATTAGTTGGATGGTACTCAAAGGAATATATTTTAACCGATAGCAAAATCATTATTAAATCTGGAGTATTGTCCACTAAAAAAAATTACATGCCTTATGGAACCATTCAGGACTTAAATACTTCTCAAAGCATTTTTGCAAAAATTTTCAATATTGGATCAATAAAGGTATTCAGTGCTTATGATAACAACTTATTGGAGTTAAAAAATATCTCAAACCCTTCAGAAGTTGAAGATATAATATTTTCCCAAATCAATGAGGCAAGAAATTTCCAAGCTCCACCACAAAGATTTCCTCAACAGGAACATTATGAAGACTATTATTATGATGAATACGAACCGATTACTCCGATAACTCATGAGAGAAATGTTTCTCCTAGAAGGGAATATGACTATTACCCAGAAGATTTTCAAAACAATGAGCCTTTGCCGCATAGGTATGAATATGAACCTTATGATACAGGATATGGCAAACCTCTAAACACTTCTCAACAAGATGATTATTATAATCAAATAAGAGATGATTATTCTTATAGTAGTCAAGATTACTACCAAAACAATGAAAACGAAATTCATTATGACGAAGTTGTTGAAGAACCTGCTACAAATGATGCAGAAGATGCAGACTCTTCCGAAAAAGTCATCCGAAGACATTTTGATAAATTTAAGAAATAAGGTATTATAATGAATTTCGATTTTGATGTAGTGGTAGTTGGAGCAGGGTCTGTAGGTTCAACAATAGCATATTGCCTAGCTAAAAACGGATTAAATGTAGCTATTTTAGATAAGAAAAAACAAATTGGTTATCCTCTACAATGTGCAGGAATCTTAAGCATGCATATTTTTGAGTATAATGAATTACCTGATGAAGTAATATTAAACACAGTTAAGGGAGCATTTCTTCACTCTCAAAATCATATTTTAAATGTTAAAAAAGATGAAAATGTTGCATATATAATTGACAGGATTGCTTATGACCAATTTTTATTAAAAAGAGCTATAGAAAATGGTGCAAAATTAGTCACTCGAAAAGTGGTTGATGGAGATATTGAAAATGGAATAGTATATTTTTCAAAAAAAGATTGCATAACTTCAAAAATCATCATTGGTTGCGATGGATATGACTCCAAAATATCTGAAATTATAGGAAATAAACAAGAAAGCTATCCCGCATCACAGATGCTTGTTAGAATAGACGATGAAAATATGAATAATTTCAGAAAATCAGATAAAAAGATAAATGATTATGTAGATACTTATTTGCTGGAAAATATTCTGCCGGGATTTTTATGGATTATTCCGCTAAAGAATAATCTCTATCGTGTAGGTTTATTTTTCAGTCAATCTCACAAGAGGCAGGATGAAATTCTATATGAGTTTTTAAATGAAAATTTTGAAGAATTTGAAATAATTGAAAAATATAAAGGTTTTATTCCAATATATGATCATAAAAATCGATTAGTTAAATCTAGATCACTTTTAATAGGTGATGCAGCATCTCAGATAAAACCCACCTCCGGCGGAGGATTACTGATGGCATTTGACAGCTGCAAAATAGCCAGCAAATATATTGTCGATGCAATTTTAAAAGATGACCTTAGTATATTAAAAGGATATGAAGATGAATTTAGAAAAAAATACTCAAAAGAATTTAACTATCAGTTTAAAGTGCAAAAGACACTTAATTTATTAGATGTTAAGGACATTGACTACTTTTTTGATAAACTAAAAAAAAATGATTGTGAAAGAATAATATCTGAATATGGGGATATGGACAATCAGTCTGTGCTTGTTCGGGAATTTATTAAAAGAGGTTTAATATTTAAGATTATTCCAAAATTTCTTTTTAAAAAAGTAGTGAATATATTTGGATTTAGGTGAATTTTAATGGAATTATTATGTATACAATCACAAGAACATCCTGAATTGCCATTGGCTGAATTAAAAGCGGTAATGGAATGTGAAAATATTGAAGCTAAAGTTGATGATGTAACTGAAGGAATAGTAATCTTAAGAAATATTCCTTGCGAAAAGCTATATGGCTACTATGAAATCTTAACAAGAAGATTAGGTTATACTCATGAAATCCATGAAATGATTATTAAATCTCATGCAGCTACTTTAGGCAGTGACGTTGAAAGTATTGATTGGTCTGAATATATTGACGAAACATTTGCAGTGCGTGTTAAAAGAATTCGTTCCGAAGTAGACACTGTAGGTTGTGAAAGGGAACTTGGAACATTGATTTTAGATAATTGTGAAAATATTAAAGTATCATTATCCAAACCTAAAACACTTATAAGAGTAGTTGCCCATGGCGATGATTTATATATTGCTATTGAGAGAATGAAATTAAATAAAAAACATTTTGAAAATAGTAAACCTCATAAAAGACCATTTTTCTATCCAGGTTCAATGAATCCGAAATTAGCTAGGTGTATGGTTAATCTATCTAGAATTAAACCAGGTCAATTATTATTAGATCCATTCTGTGGAACTGGAGGGATATTAATTGAAGCAGGATTAATCGGATGTAAACTGGTAGGATCCGATGTTTACTGGAAAATGCAAAATGGGACTGCTGTTAATTTAGATTATTATGGGATTGCTGATTATAGGACCTTTCATTTAGATGTTCGTGAACTTAAAATGTATGAAAAGGTAGATAGTGTAGTTACTGACCCTCCTTATGGAATTTCTACTTCCACAGGCGATGTCGATGGTGAAGAAATTTTTAAAGAATTTTTCCATGCAATTTATGATAATATGAAAGACGACGCTTATTTATGTATGGCATCTCCACATTACATTGACTTAAAACCAATGATAGATGAGGTTGGTTTTGAAATCGTTGAGGAGTATAGGATTAAAATGCATAGAAGTTTAACAAGAATTATATCAGTTATAAGGAAAAAAT
>NZ_CAUJAN010000005.1:0-100000 GCF_963082495.1 Methanobrevibacter sp. V74 | reverse complement strand
TGTTTCAAAGAATCATATAATTCATGGGGTTAATCAGGCATTTTTAGCATTTAATCGTGGCGAAAATTTGGCAAATGATATAAGTGTTGAAATTGTTTTAAGATGTTCTGCACAAAGACAAATTTCAAAAGCTTTTAAAATGTTAGGTTTAAAAGAGGGTGAAATGAATTTATGTGCGGTTTTAATAAACTCGAATGATTACACTAATGAGTTATCTTCAATGTTTAATTTAGATAATAATGTTTTAATTCCAAATGAGAAAAATTTAATGGAAATCTATGATATAAATGATGTTGAAACTCAGATGATGTCTCTTGAAGAGGTTATAATTGATAGAATTACTAAGCTTACAGTTGATTATTAACTGTATCAATTATAATGTCTAAATATTCTTTTTTAAGACAACTGTAATCCAGATTTTTTATTTCTACACATATTGCTTTTTGTTTCACACGATTATAATTTGGACAGGCTGTAATAAATCCACTTTTATCTGTACTTAGTGATTTTTTCAAATTCCAACAAATTGATTTTGCATTATCATGGGGAATAATTACATTAAGACCTCTTTTTTTGTAATGTAATGTATTAGGTATATGTTTTTTTACATACTCTGTTGCATTTAATGACATGTCAAAATTTTTTTTAACATTATCAATTTCACTATCTACACCACTGCATACAATTTGTGAAGTTTTACTTAATTTTTGAGGTATTGATGTTTTATTGAAAATCTCTTTGTTGTTCGTTGAGATAAATCCTCCTTCTCCAACATTAATAATTTTTGGAGAACCTGTAGAGGCAACAACGATGTTTGAAATCCGACCTAATTTGTTTTTGTTGTCCCCAATACCTGCTGAAGCATCTTCAATAGTTAAAATATCCCTGTCATTGCAATATTTATTAATTGATTTCACATCTTGCTCGGCAGTATATGCCGCAAAACTTGTAAATATCAGTGCTGAATTGTCTTTGTAATTTAGGTCATCCATATATTCAGTATTAATTAATCCTTCATCAGTCTTTAAAGTGATGATATTTTTATTTAAAAATCGCGCAATCTGTTTAAATCCATGCCATCCGCCTTGATCAGGAATGATTACATCACCTTCAATAGCTGCAAGAGCAATAAAAATACTATTATTTCCACTAGAAGTAATTTTAACATGTTCTTTACATGTCAGTTCTTTAATTTTAGCAATACAACTTTCTTCATAGTTTTTTTCAATATTTCCTTTTGCAACTTCGCACATCACTTCCAAAGTTTTATTGGATGGTTTTTTAAATTTAAACATTGTTTTCACTTTTAAAGTACATGTCTAATGTGGTTTGTTTTGTGTGAAGCATTTCATTAAGCAATGTTCCTTGTTTAACATATCTGCTAATAGGTATTTTTAACTTTGTACCTGCATATCTTAAAGCATCTTTCAATGTTTCAAACTCTAAATATGGTCTTAACATTGCTTCTTTAATGTTTTCACGTACATTAAAAACACCTAATGGTACATATCCATCATAAGCTTCCCTAAGTATCAATAAACCTGACTGTTTTTTAATTTTAAGTAAATAATCTAGAACTGCCATTTTAGCAGTATAATAACATCCTCCAACAATGGAATATTCCTTTTTACCGCCATTGGTTTCATAATCGGAAAATATTAATTCTTCATTTTTCATTAATTTAATGAATGCTTCATACCATTCGTATTGCCATTCAGTTGGGGTTAAAATTATAATATAATAATTGTTTAGGGCTCCGAATTCATAAACTCTATAAGAGTCCAGTCTTTCAAATTTTCTTACTTCTTTTAAAAATTCATCTGCTAATGTTGAATCGCAGGCAGTAATTGACCAACGTGTTGGAACAAGCTTTCTTTTATTTTTAGTACCGATGGCTCCAATTGAGAATGCTTTTTGCATTGCGGTGAAAGGAACCTCTTTATCATGCAGGTTCAGAACAGCTTCTGTTGCTTTTAGGTCTGTATCATAAAATGTTTTTTCAAGATGCCTATCCCATCTAACTGCATCAATATCAAATTTTTCAATAACAGCACTTGGACCATGAGGCATACTGTCTTCTGTAAGCAAAGACCCTCTTGGTTTTTTTCCAAAAGTAGCTTCACTATCTATGGATTTGGATGCAAGAGATATATCTCTGAGCTTTTCAACAAAAGGATTTTCTAAATCATCAATTTTTATTAATTGCTTACCTCTAACTAGATTCATTCTGTAATTAATGATTTCATCTTGAGTTTTATTTTTTCCAATCCACTCTTCTGGAGAATCCATAATTGAGGTATCTCCCATTTGCGAACTCATCATTGGTCCGGCGTAAACTTTAGGATATGACCATCTACCAATAAAAACTGATGGGGGTGTTGTTCCTTCAAGATTTTTTCCAATCTTAACAGATTTCATTTGAATCTGTTCTGTTAATTTGGCTAAATATGCATTTTTAGTTGTTTTCATTGTTTTAAAAAAAGTAAAAATTAAAAATACTAATTAAATAGTATTTTTTTAACAGAATTCAATGGTTGCAGGTGGCTTATCACTAACTGATAAGGCAACATGTGTAACTTCAGAAATTTCTGAAGTGATTCTTTTTGAAATAGTTTGAACAACTTCCCAAGGAAGTTCTGCAACAGATGCAGTCATTGCATCAATGGAGTTAACCACTCTAACTATAACAAGGTATCCAAAGTCTCTTCGGTCTCCTTTAACGCCGGTAACTTTAGTATCAGTTAAAACAGCAAAGTATTGCCATACATCTTTGTCGATGCCTGCAGCTTCAATTTCATCACAAACGATTTTATTTGCCTTTCTACAAATTTCAACATTTTCTCTGGTTAACTCACCAACTACTCGAACCCCAAGACCGGGTCCTGGGAAAGGCTGCCTGTAAACAGTTGTTGCAGGCAAGTCTAATTCATCACCAATTTCTCTTACTTCATCTTTGTATAAATCACGAATTGGTTCACAAAGTTCTAAAACCATTCCGCTAGGAAGAGCTAAGTTGTGGTGGGATTTGATTTTGCCTTTGGTTTCAATCCAATCAGGGGCAATAGTGCCTTGAACTAAGTATTTGGCATCGTATTTTTTTGCTTCTCTTTCAAATACCTCAATAAACACTTTTCCAATAATTTTTCTTTTTTCTTCTGGATCGTCAACACCTTCAAGGGCATCCATAAATTCATCAGAGGCATCAACAAATTTGAAATTTAATCTGTCTTTAAAAGTATTGGTTACTTGTTCAACTTCCCCTTCTCTTAAAAGACCATGATCAACAAAAATCGCAGTTAAGTTATCTCCAATAGCTTCATGAACAAGAACGGAACAAACTGAACTATCTACTCCACCAGACAATGCAATTATAGCTTTTTCATCACCAATCTGTTTTTTAATTTTTTGCACAGCATCTTCGATAAATTCTTTAGGACTTAACATTTTATTCCTCTTCTTCATCTTCTTCGTAATCTTCAATAATTTGTTTAATCATAGCTTCAAGCCCATTGTCATTTCCTGATTCAATAGCTTCAAAGATATCATCAAATTTAACAAATTTTTCTAATTTTACAGATTTAGCACCAATACCTGAGATTTTAAAATCATATTCTCCATCACCGATTGGGAGGGTAACATATTGTTTTTTCAATCCAATTTTAAATTCATTTGCTTTATCTCTTAAATCATCAGCGTTATCAATCATAATTACACCTATTTTTGACATATTTCGTAAAAATTTTTAAATATTATTTCTCCTTTTAGAGTATGATGCACTTCTGGATGGAATTGTATTCCGTAAACATCTTTTTTTGCATGTTTAAAGGATTCGACATCGCATAAGTTTGAACTAGCTAAGACTTTAAATTCATCAGGGATTGTTTTTACTTCATCTTTATGTGAAGACCAAACATCCATTTCAGGGGCAAGTCCTTTAAATAAGTTTTCATCATCATTAATATTAATTTTAACTTGAGCATAACTTTCAGTGTCAGACGTTGTGACTTCGCCACCATATGTTTTTGCAATTAATTGGTGGCCTAAACAAATTCCTAAAATCGGAGTGTCAAAATGCTTAATGTATTCCTCACTATTTCCAGCATCTTCAAGAGACGGACCTCCACCTAAAATTAATCCAGTTGGATTTTTAGCTTCAATTTCTTCTATTGAAAGAGTGTTTGAAACTATTTCAGACGGGATATTGAGGTATTGCAAACTTCTCTGAATTCTATGATTATATTGGCCTTTATTATTAATCACTAAAATTGTCATGTTATACTCCATCAAAATATAATGATATTATTTTTGGTGTTTGTATTTATATATAGTTTATTGAGCATTGGCTATTTCAAAAACTTAGGTGATTTAAATATCTGCAAGTTTTTTATTAAAAACTTTTTCTTAATATTTGGAGTTATTTTATAATTTAAAGCTAATCAATCAGTTATTTTGAAAATTTCAAATGAATAGATTAATCGAAAAAACTATTTATCACAAAAGTTTTTGAAAGAGAGTGTGATGATAATTCATTAAACTTTATATATTACCGTTAATATATTTGTATTACATGGAACTTAGAGATTTAATATTTATTATAGTTGCAATATTAATAGCTTTGTTTTATTACTTCAGGTATTTATGTGGTTATTGCCTTTATTTGTTGTATTAATTATAGCATTCTTTATTTACATATACTTGCAAAGCCATTATAATTAATTTTGAAGGTCTAGAAACACGGAAGTTGCAGCAACCGCACCTTCACCACATGCAACAACCCATTGTTTTAATCCAACACATACATCACCAATAGCATAAACATAGTCAATATTAGTTTTTTGATTTTTATCAGTGAGTATATGTCCTGTTTCATTTAGTTGAACATCTAGTTGTTCTGCAAGTTCAGTATGGGGAATATAACCTACGCTTACAAATATTCCATTAGTTGGAAGATTCATTAACGCACCGGTTTGCGTATCTTTTATAGTAACTGATTCAACAAGAATATCACCTTTGATTTCTTCTACAACTGCATTAAGGATAAAATTTATACCTGACTCTTTAATTTGATCCTTTAATTGTTTCTGAGCTCTAAATTCATCTCCTCTGTGAATGATTGTAACATTGGCTCCTAGATTTTTAAGGTAAATTGCTTCTTGAAGTGCGCTGTTTCCGCCCCCTACAATGATTATGTCCCTTCCAGCAAAGAAGAATCCGTCACAGGTTGCACAATAGCTTACACCTTTTCCTTTAAATTCATCTTCACCTTTTACATTTAATTGCTTACGGGAGCTTCCAGTTGCCAATATAATAGATTTAGTTTGATATTGGTCTTTATCGGTTTTAACGGTGAAGCGGTATTCTGAATCATCTTTTGTTATTTCTTCCACATTTTCCATTTCATGAAGTTCATTGTTTTTAATAGCTTGTGCCTTCATTTTTTCTATTAACTCTAAACCTGAAATGTTATCAAAACCAGGGTAATTTTCCATTTCAGGAACTTCACGACCAATTCCGCCTGCCATATCTTTATCAATTATCAAGTTTTTAGTTCCTTGACGACCAGCATATATTCCTGCAGTTAATCCGCCAGGACCTGCTCCAATAATAATGATGTCATATTTCTCCATGGTATAACCTCAAATTAATATTGGCAATTATAATTTAAAAATAGTTAGGTTAATATCTGAAAATTGGTTCTAAAAAGAGAGATAACAGGTGTTTAATCGACATGTTAAACACCTTGAATTGAGGAAAATTATATTTTGGCAGATTTTTTTAAATTTTCCTAACGACTTGTATCAAATTAGAGAATTGTGAGAAATCTAATTTAACACATTCTAATTTTGGAGAGTATTATTATTTGACTAATAATGTGAGAGTTATTTAGGTAAACCTAAATTTAAGCTCTACTTTATAGTTTTGCTTAAGTAGTATATAAAGCTTTCTATTTTTTAGGCAAACCTAAATTTATGGTAATCAAGAAATATATTTTTATAAAATTTGAACCTTGTAGAAATCATCATTTAATATTTGGTTTGTTCTGCAAATATTACATAATACTTCTTTGAGTTTTCTTATTCTTTATGTTTCTTTATTATTTTGTCCATTAGATTTTTCATTGCATGGAAAGTGCATCTTTGATGATTAAATCCTAAATCACAAATAAAACGGGTATAATGTGGAATATCTTTTGATGAAATTTTCTAGATTAGTGACTTTTGTTTTTATTACAATTTGGACAAATATATTCTTTTTTTACGTATTCTCTCCCATTTATTAGGTTTGACTCGATATGAACCATTACTGTTCATTGAACTTCCACATTTAGTACATATTGGCCCATCATATTCATAATATACAATTTCCGAATAGTTCAGCAGAATGAACATCAAAATTATATTTATTTTCCAGTTTTCATTACTTAAACCAATCCTCAATCGCATTTAAAGATACATTTTGTTTTATCATTCGTGTTATGCACCTTCTGAAATCAGCATATTCGTCATAGTTATTATTTATCATTTTTTCACTGTTTTTAGACCAATTGGCCTTTTTGCTTTCTCAGAATCCTTTATCCAGAAAAGAACATCAGACTTCCTCAAAGCCACCCTACTCATCATAAAAAAAAAGAAATGGGGCAATTCTGGACTTACCAAGTTCATCTTCTGTCAGATACAGCTTGAGTTTAGCCTCTACCATTAAATCAATACGCCTATGGGCTATAACCGATATATGTTCCTTTTTAATCTGTATGGCCTATGTGTATTAACGACAGTTTTTCCAACACCTTTTGTCTGTCGACTTTCTTAACGATGCTTATATAAGTTCATTTAACATTAACCATGCTAGTCTTTCTCTCGCCATCAATCAAATATCATCTCAAATAAAGACAATATCTGTGTAATGATTAGATTAGAATTTAAACTATCATGCAATTCCCTACTGTTGTCAGTGATGCAGTTTCAAGTGAGAATAATCCATATAGCAAGGTTAACAATATATTAATAGTTGTACTGACATAAAACTCTCAAAAAAAATGAGCCCGTATAACAAAATTTAAAAGATAATTGCTTGTCGCACAAAAAGAGAATAATAGAGAAATTAATCTCTATTTAATTTTAACTTTTACTTTTTTTGTAAGTGATTTATAGTAGTTACTTCCGCCAAATTTAACTATAGCATTATAAGTTCCTTTTTTATTAACTTTTACTTTAAATGTAGCAACACCTCTTTTATTGGTTTTAGCCTTGTAAATTTTGCCTTTTATTTTTAAAGTAATTCTAGCCTTTTTAAGAGCCTTACCTTTATTATTTTTCAAAGTAGCAGTTATTTTCTTATATTTTGCTTTAACTTTAAAAGGTTTATTAGATATAGTTAATTTAGGAGTAGCTTTTTTCACAACAATTTTAACAGAAGAAGAAACACTGTTGTATTCATCGTTTCCAGCAAAACTCAATTTAATATTGTAGGTTTTTGGAACAATATTGGCCAGTATTGAAACTTGTCCTTTCTTATTTGTAGTTAATTTATAAACTTTGTTATTTAATGTAACTACAATGTTAGCGTCTGAAACAATTTTATTGTTACTGTCTTTTAAAGTAATTATAAGTTGTTTTCCACCATTTTTGTATAAACAAGTTTAGTATTACTAAATGAAAATTTAGTTGGAACTTTACTATTAGGCATATCACTTGAATTTTTATATCCAGTTAATGTTCCATTATTATAAACAGAACTTAAAAATGAATATTCAAATAATCTTAGTGTTCCATAATTAACAATAGCGGGTTTTGAACTAATTTTATTGATTTCGCTAACATTAGATAATGTTGTTAAACCTCTATTAGTTAATATTGTGTTTTCACCATCAAAAATAGAATCAGTTAAATTTAAAACAGTCCATTGGTTCGATTGGTAAATATCACTTTCAACTTTATTATTTATAAATCTTGAATTTTCAATTACAGTTACCGCATTAAATTCTTCTATCATGTTTAAAGTACCGAATGTTGTAATTAATGTGCCATTTTTATTTACATGATTTTTAAATTCAGTATTATTAATATTTAATGCTCCAAAATCATTTAATATTGCAGAACTATCTGGAGCTACATTTGAATCAAATTCTGAATTTGATATGTTTACATATGGCACTCCACTATAACCAATGTAAATTGCACCAGCAGAAATGTTAGCTTCATTTTCTTTAAATGTACAGTTATTGATTGTAGTCCAATGAGTAGTCCATGTTGTAACACCATTAGATGTAATTCCAGTGATAGAATTGCTTAATCCCAAAGCACCACCAAACTCAGCAACATTCTTATTAAATTGAGAGTTTGAAATAAATTCATTGGCATAATTAGATACATAAATTGCTCCACCTACCGCATCAATATGTGCTGTTGCATTTCTAACAACTACATCACTAGTATCAATTATACATCCACAAGGACCAGTTACTACACCTTCTTTAATTTCTACTTCATAATTTTCACTAATAGCTTTATTACCATTGAAAATTGTGTTATCAATGGTCATGTTGGAATATGAAAGATAAATTGCTCCACCTCTCCAGTTTCCAACGTTATCTATGAATTTTGAATTTTTAATAAATCCATCATAACAGTTTGAACCCTCGAAATAGAGTGCACCACCAAAGGAAGTAGCTGTGTTATTTATAAATTCAACATTGTCAACAATAAATGATCCACTAACAGATGATGAACCTAAGACAAATATTGCTCCACCAAGTTTACCTTTATTATTTATAAATTTAGAGTCTTTAATAGTAGTATTGCCCCATACAAATATTGCTCCACCTCTATCAGCACTTAAATTTTTAAAGGTACAATTTTCAATGGTTAAGTTAGAATCATACATATTTTCAACAGCACCACCATCACCATATTTAAGGTTTGCTCCTTCAAATATTAAGTTTTTCAAGGTTAAATCAGAACCAATATCTACAAAGAAAATTCTACGGGAATCACATTTAAATATGACTGATTGACTATTTAGTGAAGTAATGGTAACAGTTTTATTTACTGACCATGGTTCAATTGGCATATATCTATGACCAATATCTATTGTTGAATAAATTTCATAAACACCAGGAGTGCCTTTAATAACATCACCAGTTTTAGCTGCAGCTACAGCATCATAAATTGACCTATATGCAACATCATCAATAAACCAGAGATAATCATCAACTTTGAAGGTAGCAAAACCTGTGAAATTAGTTACATTCTCATCTCCAGCATAATCTACAGAGACGGTATAATTACCTGTTTTATTAGTTGGAAAAGTTAATACAACTTTTCCTTCATTTTCAGATAATGAATATTCAACATCGTTAACTTTAACTGTAACATTGTTTTTTAAGTTATATGGAACTCTAATAAGGATTTTTGAATTTTCACCAGGAGTTACATAAATAACAGCATAACCTTTTTCTTTTTCAGGAATAATCGGTTCTGTAGGTTTTTTAGTCACGTTAAATGAAGTTATACCAGTACTTTCATCATATAAATTATTTCCATTGAATTTAGCTATAACTCTATAAACTTGTAATTTATTTTCATAATCTTTGATGTATAAACCTGAAATATTAAAGCTACATGAGCCATTCACGAGTTGTTTTGTGAATTGTTTTGCATCAACTGTAATAGTTACACTACCGGTAGTAGCTGGATTAACAGTGACATTTATAATAGCATTTTCACCACTGTAAATGTTATCAGCCACAACAACTACATTAGAATCATATTTATCAACTTTAAATGAATCAAGTTTAGAAAATGGATTATACTTGTCATCACCCTCATAGCTTACATTAACATTATAAATATTTGGAATTGTGTATATTTCTAAGGTTACATTACCATTAATATTAGCTCTTGAGTAAGATATACCGTTTACACATATTGTAACATTATTAGCTAAGTCAATTGGGACATTAACAACAATGAGGGTTCTATAACCTGAATTAATTACAATATTAGGGTTCGCATTCTCTTTATTTAATTTTAATACTTTGAATGAGTAAGTATATCCTCTAATAGTGATTGTTTCTTCCCCAATATTTTTAGCATGATAATCTATTTGTCCGATATTATTAGCAATAGTGACAACTGGGCAAATTTCATTTAAACCAGATGATACATCTAAAGTGTATTCATGTACATTTTCTTTTAAAGTTGAAATTACGCCATTAACATCTCTATTTTTAAATTCAACATTGATTTTAACATTATCACCTTCATGAACTGGAGTTGTTTGAGTGATTGCTTGAATAATTAATTGGTTAGTGAATTTAATATTTGTATTTGCATTTTGTGAATTTGAACCCCAATAATTATATTCTCCACTTACATTAGCATAATCTAAATTACCATTATGCATTACAAATAAATGTTCTTGAGTAGAGGATACAAATACAGAATATTCAACATTGAAATTATAATAATATACGCCAGATTGGACTTGGATATCTTTAGCTTTAGAAGCCATACTGCCTTCAGCACCTACTTTGTTATCTTTAAAGTAGGATTGTTTCACGTTTAAATCTCCACCTGCCATTAGAATAGCTCCACCATATAAATCAGCGAAGTTATTTATAAATGTAGAGTTTTTAATTGTCGTAGTTCCTCTAGTGTAGATTGCACCTCCGCCTCCAATTACAATAGTTGTTTTAATAGCCGTATTGGGTGTCCGCCAAAACTAATTTTTTTTATTTTGAATTTTTTATAACTGCGTTATAATTTTCTTGTTTTGTTAATTTTTTTCATTAAATTAATTAGAATTTAATTTTAATTATTTATTATTAATAATTTTTAATATGGATTATAATGATTTATTTATATTTGATTTTAGTCATTTTTAGAATAGTAATATTTATATACTATGATGTACATATTTTATATTAGATATGAGTTATTATGTGTTGGTTATTTATGGTTAGTAAGAAAGTTATTAAGAATCAGGCTGAATTAGGCATTAGGACTTATGATTTTAATGTTCCAGAGAATCATATTTCTCGTTTTGTGGTTGATTTTATTGAAGAATTTTATCCGATTTTGGGAATTAAAGAGAATAAGAAAAAAGGCGGTAGGCCTTCATATCCTCCATGTTCCATGTTAAAATTACTTGTGCTTATGCAAAAATAGACCATATTGAAAGTGCTAGAGTCATTGCAGAAATGACAAAGTACCATGACATATATAAATTCGTTTGTGATAGAATTAAACCCTCTGAACGTTCAATTCAAAGGTATCGTGATGAATTTGGACGTTATTATGAAGTATTGCTTCAAATGACATTAAAAATGGCCGTAAAAAAAGGATTCACTGAATTTAATCATGTTGTAGTCGATGGGACCATCAAAAAAGCATTCAATTCTAACCAAAATATGATCAGCAAAAAAGAAACCAATTTGCTGGTCCAGTTCTACAAAGGACTGGAAGTTGACCTTAAAAAGCTTGAAAAACTCAATAAACCAGCTCAAAAAATACTAAATGACAAGGAAATGTCCAATGATGAAAAATTAGAAATATTATATGACATCAGAACTCAATTCAAATTCACAGGACAGGATAAAATACCAATGAATGATATTGAAGCACGCATGATGAAAGGCAAAAAAGGAAACTTCCATGGTTGCTTATAATATCCAATCTGCAGTCGATTACGACACCAAACTAATCTGCGCATTAAACGTCACACAAAACCCTACAGACCATTACCAACTACCAGAAGTAGCTGACAAAGCAATAAACAACATAGGAAAAGTACCAAAACACATGAGTGCAGATACAATATATTTAAATCAAATAAGCCTATCATACTTTGTAAACAAAGGAATAGATGGATTAATACCAACAAGAAAACAATCCAAAGAAAAAATAGGCAAATTAAATCCAAACCAATTCCATAAAGACCACTTTTACTACATATCCGACCTAGACTTATTTATGTGCCAATCAGGACAACCAATGTACTTCTACAAAGAATACACACAACCAAACGAAGAACCAGACAAACCCGACAAAATAAAAAGACTCTACAACAATTATACTGCATGTAAATACTGCATTCACAGAAAATCCTGCTTAACAGACAAACAAACACATAAAACCATCACAGAAAACGGTGGGGCAGATTAGAAAGAGCAATGTTCTTCAAAATGGAAAAAGAAGAATATAAAGAAGAATTCAAAAAAAGACCAAGTGTAGAAGGACCATTCGGAATATTCAAAGAACAATACCATGTAGAACAAGAAATAGTAATCGGAATGGTAAAAACCGGAGAAAGACTCAACCTAGATGCACTAGCATACAATATAAAAAGATTATATAATCTTATTCAAGGAGAACAAAATAATAAAGAAGATATTGTTGATTTTTGTGAAAGTATATCCACTACACACCAATTAAAGCTTGATGTGACCATTTACTAGAATCCACACTCAAAAATCATTTTTGGCGGACACTCTACTTCTAAAAAAATTTTTATTTCGACACATCTTGATTTCTTTTTAAGGAATCTCCAGAAAACAAAGAGGAAATCTTAAAAAAAATATTACAAAAGCAAAAATAACTCAAAAATACATTCTTTTATTTGTTGATGAAACAACATATATTCTGAAGATTTAGAAATAAAGAAAATATTAATTGGAAACTCATATGAGTTTCATTAAATTAATTTTTGAATTTCTTCACGTACAATTTTATTAACAAGTCCGCCATCAGCTTTTCCTTTAAGTTTTTTCATACATATCCCCATTAAAGGACCCATAGCTCCCATTTGACGTTCTTTTACCATTCCTTCATTTTGAGCAACAATATCAGCGATAATGTTGCCGACATCTTCATCACTCATCATGACTAGATTGTTTTTCTCAGCAATTTCCCCAATTTCCACATCCGGAGTGTTGATGGTTTCGATTGTTAATTTACGAACACTGTCTTTTGCAATTTTGCCTTCAGCTAAGAGAGTAAAAATATCTTTAAAGTGATTGAGACTTAAAACTCCAATGTCATATCCTTCTCTTTTGATTTCACGTAAATCATATGCAAGAAGTGAAGCAACAGGAGTTGCATCTACCTTAACATCAGCCAGGATGTCTTCAAACATATCAGCTTCTTGTCTTTTAACAAGTTGTGTTGCTAAATCTTCACTTAAATTATACTCTTCAGTAATTCTAGCTTGTTTAACATCAGGTAGTTCAGGTAAATTATCCAAAATAGGTTTGATTCTGTCATTTGTAATTTTAAATAATGGAATGTCAGTTTCAAGATACATTCTGTTTGCAGTTGGAAGAGGTCTCATGTATTCGGTGTTACCGTCATCAAGTGCTTTACGTGTTTCTTCAACAACACCATCTAAACCTAACTCAGCTCTTCTTTTAACCTCTTCTAATGCAGATATTGCAATATCTTCGTCGTGAGCTACAATAATAAATGCATCATCTTTACCAATATTCAGGAAATCATTTGCTCTGTCAACTTCATCTTGGGTAATTCCGTAGGCCGGAAGTTCATCAGAATGGAAAATACCTGAAACTCCACGTTTTTTAGCATAACTGGCAATTTCAGTACCGAATCTTCTGCCCGGTTGGACTTCAACACCAATTAAACCACCATATCCTTTTAAAACAACTGCTTTAATTGTTTCAGCGGATTTTAAGATTTTAGATTCAGTATCTTTGAACAATTCATCTAAATTGTAAATCTCTTCTAAAACTTCCGCATTTCTTTTAATTAATTGTTTTTTAATGTCAATTAATGCTAATTGTCTTTGAACTTCACGATTAACAATTTCGGCCATCAAATCCAAGTCTTGCACACCTTTAATCTCTACACGTGCACCTTCTGCAATAGATATGTTCAAATCTTGTCTGATTGTTCCAAGACCTCTTTTGACGTTGGTGCTTCTTAAGATTTGACCAAGCATATATGCAACTTCCCTTACTTGGTCTGGGTGATGCATTGAGGGGTCTGTTGTAATTTCTGCTAATGGGATTCCTAAACGGTCTAATCTAAATTCGGTAAATCCGTCTTTGGTTTCAACTCTTCTTGCAGCATCTTCTTCTAAACCAAGGCTTTCGATAACTACTCTGCCATATGGGGTATCTAAGTAGCCATCAGTTGCAACCATTCCGGTTCTTTGAAATCCTCCTGTGTTACTTCCGTCAATTACTTGTTTACGCATAGTATGAAATTCATCAACAATATGCATGTTCATTAAACAAGCAATAACAATACAAATATCCAATGCTTCTTCATTTAAACTGTGAGGAGGCTCATCATCGTTTTCAACAAGACAAGTATGTTTTTCAAAGTTTTCATATTTGAAATTAAGTCCTCTTAAAGATTCTTGAAGTGCGGCTCTGTCGATTTCTCCAAGCTCTGATTGTGTTGGTCTTAATTTTCTCTGAACAAGTTCACTAAATTCATCATCAACAAGTTCTGTTTTACAATGGCAGAATAATTTATGTTGACTGTTTAATTGTTGGTGAATTTCAAGTCCCATTTTCAATCCTAATTTTTCATAATCCATATTAACACAACCTTAATTTAAGAAATCCTTAATTGATGATTTTTCGGAAAACTCGCCTGCAATATTGGTTTGCATTATCTTTTTAACATTATTGTAATCATCACTTTGACCTAATGCCCAACATAATTTGACGTATGTGGTTTCGGGAGTCATATCGAGAGCTGAAATCACTCCTGCATCAAGTATTTCACGTCCTGTTGAGTAAACATTCATGTTAACTCGACCATAAAGACATTGGGAAGTCATAATTACAGGAATATTTTCCTCTTGTGCTCTTTTAAATGAGTTAACTAAGTTATTTGGAACATGTCCAAGTCCGGTTCCTTCAATAACTAAACCCTTATATCCCCTGTCAATGTGATATTCAATGTATTCTTCAGATATTCCGGGGAAACTCTTAATAAATCCAACTTTTTCTTCAATAGCAGTATTTAATTCAAGTTCATTGTCTCCACGTTTTGTATAATGATAATCAGGGTTAATGTTAACTTGTTTATTTTGAACTTTAGCTATTGGCTGAGCATTGATACTTCTGAATGTGTCTCTTCTTGAAGTGTGCATCTTACGGACTTTCGTACCATTGTGGAGGTAAGTGAACTCATCATTTAAACTTCCATGCATGCAAACACAAACTTCTGCAATATCTGATTTGGCAGCAACTACTGAATCAATTAAGTTGATATTGGCATCACTTGAAGGCCTATCAGAACTTCTTTGCGCACCTGTGATAATAATGGGAACTGGGGTTTTTAACATAAAACTTAATGCAGCTGAAGTGTAATGCATCGTATCAGTACCATGAGCTATTACAACGCCGTCGCTGCCGTTAGAAATATCATTAGCTATTTCTTTTCCAGCTTTAACCCAGTATTCAGGTTTCATATTTTCACTTAAAATATTATATAATGCTTTTACATTGTAATTGGCATAGTCTAATAATTCCGGATTTGCTTTTACAAGATCTGATGCAGTGAATTTAGGATGTACTGCTCCAGTTCTGTAATCAATAACGGATGATACTGTTCCTCCAGTTGATATGATTGAAATGTTTTGCTTAGATGGATCATTTGGAATTTCCTCTTCATCATAACCAATCTTAGGTTTATCCCCTTTTTCAACAAGCTCTGCAGTAGTATCTTTGATAGCTATGCCAATATTGTATCCGCTTGATAATTTCAAAACCAAATATCCGTCATCACCATCTTCAGGTCTATCAAGCAAAATGCCGGTATATGCGATATCTTCTTTATTGACCTTAATGGTGTCCCCTATACTTAAACCGTAATTTTCTATATATTCTGTTGCATTTTCTTTATATGTCATTAAATCACACTTAAGAATTATTTTTAATCCATTCTGCACCTGCTTTGAGCACAGCAATATTCACATCAATAACTTTTGGCTTAGATACAAACATTTCACGAATAGCATTTTCATAAGATTCACGTTTTAAAACATTGCTTAATTCACTTAATGCACCTAAAAGTGCTGTGTTTGCAGTTCTTGCATTTCCGTGTTCTTCAGCTATATCAACACAAGGCATTGCAATAACATTAATGTCTTTATCAGTTTCGAACTCTCCAATTTTTGAATCGTAAAGTATTGTTCCCCCTACTTTAACATCTTTTGAGAATTGTTCTAATGAAGGTTTGTTTAATGCAATGAGAATATCAATATCATCAACAACAGGTGTTCCAATGGTTTCATTAGATATTACAACTGAACAATTGGATTTTCCTCCTCTTTGTTCCGGTCCGTAACTAGGATACCATGAAACATGTTTTCCTTCAGCACAAGCAGCTTGAGATATTGTTAAACCTGCACTTAAAACGCCTTGACCGCCAAAACCACTTACTTTAATGCTTAATGGTTTAATGTCATCATCTGCATATCCTGAATCCTCACCTCTATTTACATTAAATATCTTATCTAATGATTCAGTGCTAAAATCACTTACAGGTCTTTCAATAGGGTCTTTTCTGTATAGGTCATTTCTGAAGTTTTTAACAGGGAATTCTTTTTCCATTTCTTTTTCAATAAATTCCTGCGCACTGCTTACATCCTGTTTTAAGTTAGTTGGGCAAGGTGATAAAATTTCAACAAATGAATATCCTTTTCCTTCTTTTTGGACAGTCAATGCTTGTTTAATTGCAAATTTGGCAAGTCTAATTTTTAAAGGATTAGCAAGAGAAACTCTTTCAATAAATACTGGTGCCTTTAAAGTGTTAATTAATTCGCACATATGAGTGGGGTGTCCTGCATAATTAGGATCTCTTCCAGTTTGGCAAGTAACTGTTTTTTCACCGATTAATGTTGTTGGAGCCATTTGCCCACCGGTCATTCCGTAAACGGTGTTGTTCACGAAAAACACTACCATCTTTTCCCCACGATTTGCAGCTTGAAGGGTTTCATTTAAACCAATGGAAGCCAAGTCTCCATCCCCTTGGTAACTCATTACAATTGAATTATCTTCAGCTCTTGAAATGCCAGTAGCTACTGCAGGTGCTCTTCCATGAGCTGTCTGAAAATTTCCACAATTAAAGTAGAAGTATGCATATACTGAACAACCTACCGGAGAAATCATTACGCATCTCTCTTGGATTCCAAGTTCGTCCATACACTCAGCAATTAATTTATGGATAATTCCATGTCCACATCCCGCACAGTAATGGGTTGATTCAATATTTGTTCCTTTTCTAGGATATTCTTCTAAAAGGGATTGTGGATTTCTGCGTATTTGTAATTCGTAATCTTTATCATTAAATTCTTTTTCATTCATTCTTCCACATCCTTAATCAATAATATTTGGACTGGCCTTTTCATTACTTCTTTTTGAAGTATCTATGCTTTCATCTTCAACGCCAGCTATTTCATAGATTTTTGCAAGCACATGTTTAAGTTCAAGTAAGTTACCGCCCATTCTATTGACGATACAGGTGCCTTCTTTTCTTAAAGCTGCAAATTGAACATCAGCTAATAATTGCCCATTACTCATTTCAACAGAGATGAAACTAACTCCCTTGTCTGAAAATTCCTTAATTCTTTCACTAGGGAAAGGTGATAATGTAATTGGTCTTAAAAGTCCAACTTTCAAACCTTTTTCACGGCTTTTATCAACCGCGGATCTTGCAATTCTGCTGCTGATACCATAAGATACCAAAACGATTTCAGCGTCATCAACTTGATATTCGTCAATAATAACTTCTTCAGCTTCGATTTTAGCGTATTTTTCTTGAAGCTCAAAGTTGAAATCTTCCAGTTGGTCAAAATCATTGAAAATTGAAGTAATTACGTTTTCCATTGTGTTTTTATTTCCTCTTACAGTCCATGATTCATCAATTTCTGGTTTGATGGCTTCACTTGGGAATACTAATGGTTCTGCCATTTGTCCAAGGGTACCATCAGCTAATACTACAACTGGATTTCTCCATTTATCAGCCAACTCAAATGCCTTCATTGTTAAATCACACATTTCTTGAACGCTGTTTGGAGCTAAAACTATATTTTTGTAGTTTCCGTGCCCTCCACCTTTAACGATTTGATTGTAATCCCCTTGTTCAGGTCCAATATTTCCAAGTCCGGGTCCTGCTCTCATAATATCGACAATAACAGCAGGTAATTCAGCTCCCGCCAGGTAAGTAAAACCTTCTTGCATTAAGCTTATGCCCGGTCCTGATGAAGCGGTCATAACTCTATGTCCAGTACCTGATGCACCATAAACCATGTTTATTGATGCTTCTTCACTTTCAGCCTGAACAAATTTTCTTCCAACCATTGGGAAGTATTTTGATGCCTCATGTAAAATTTCACTTGCAGGAGTGATGGGGTATCCGAAAAAACAATCGCAACCAGCATACATTGCACCAACAATAACTGCGGTGTTTCCTTTTACCATTTGATTACTCATTTACTTTCCTCCTTTATTGGCTACTTTAGCTTTAATCATTTTTCCAATTTTGTCATCAATAATTCTTTTTATTTGATGTACTTCTAATGCTAATGGTTCAGGGCATGTAAAGTAACAATCTTTACATCCTGTACAACCACTTCCACTATAGTAAGCAAACTGATATCCTGCATTATTCATCTCTTCACTAAGTAATATTGCATTTTGAGGACATCCAACTATACACCTCATACAACCTTTGCAAATTTCTTTATTGATAACAGGATATGATATCTCTTCTGTCATTATATCATCTAATTTAATTTTTATTATCGTTTTCTCTAATGTCTACTCTTCTTATTTTTCCGCTGATTGTTTCTGGAATTTCATCAACATATTCAATCATTCTAGGGTATTTATAAGGAGCAGTTACTTTTTTAACATGATTTTGTATGTCTTTTGTAAGTTTTTCTGATGCTTCAAAGCCAGGCTGCAATATTATTGTTGCTTTTACAATTTGACCTCTGACTTCATCAGGATAAGCAGTAATTGCACAGTTTGAAACTGCTTTGTGAGATAATACTGCACTTTCTACTTCATAAGGTCCAATACGATAACCTGATGATTTAATAATATCATCATTTCTTCCAACAAAATGGACATATCCATCTTCATCCACCCATGCGGTGTCTCCGCAGTGGTAGTATCCGTCATGGATTTGTTTTTTGTATTTTTCCTCATCGTTAACATAATCTTTAAATAAACCAGGATTTGGCCCATCATTTATTTTAAAACAAAGTTCTCCTTTGTCTCCAAGGTCTACATTTTCATGATTTTCATCAAGCAAATGCAAGTCAAACAAAGGAGAAGGCTTACCAATTGAACCTACTTTTGCATCTAACCATATGAATGTGCCTATTGATAAAGTGGTTTCAGTTTGACCGAATCCTTCTTTGATTCTCAAACCTGAAAGGTCATGGAATCTTTCAGATACTTCCGGAGGTAATGGCTCTCCAGCAGTTGTTACATATTTTAAGTTTGATAAATCGTATCCTTTAATGTTTTCTTTAATTATAAATCTATAGATTGTTGGTGGAGCGCAAAATGTGTCTACTTTATTTTCAATGATCTTTTCAAGTAATTTAATTCCGTTAAATCTGTCATAATCATAGATGAATATTCCGGTTCCGCTAATCCACTGTCCATAAAGATTTCCCCAAACAGCTTTTCCCCAACCGGTATCTGCTGCGGTATGATGGATTCCATCTTCGATAACATTGTGCCAATATTTGGCGGTAGGAATATGTCCCAATGAGTAAGTGTGTTTGTGTGAAACCATTTTTGGCATTCCGCTAGTTCCGGATGTAAAGTAAATTAAGAATATTTCTTCTGCATAAGTTTTATCTTCACCAGTTGGTCTTTCAAACACATCACTTTCTTTTTCAATAGCTTTGTTAAAGTTAATCCAGCCGTCTCTTTCAGTTTCTATAACTAGTTTGGGCAAATCAATTTCTAATTCTTTCATTGCTTCTTCATAATCTGGCAGTAGCGAATCTTCTTCTACTGAAACAACCATTTTAACATTAGCTTCTTTTATTCTAAAATCAATATCATGAAGTTTCAGCATGTGTGTTCCTGGAATGGCTATTGCTCCAATTTTGTGCAATGCAACCATGCAGAACCAAAATTCATACCTATTTTTAAGTGTAAGCATTACACAATCACCTTTTTCAATGCCTAGACCCTTAAATAAGTTTGCAGTTTTGTTAGAATATTCTTTCATATCTTTAAATGTGAAAGTATGTGTTTCCTCTTTATCATTAGTCCAAATTAATGCTATTTTGTCTGGATCGATTTCAGCGTATTTGTCTACAACATCAAATCCAAAATTGTAATCTTCATTGTATGTAAGTTTAAAATTTTTATAAAAGTCCTCGTAAGAGTTAAAATCAACTCTTTCTACAAAATTTCCTATTAATGATGTCATTTAAGGTACTCCGTAATTGTTATATGATAATTGCTAAAAATTTAGCAGGTTTGTCGTTAAGTGCAACCATTGCATGTCTATGTGTGGAATCGAAGAATATTGAATCTCCTTCATTAAGCACGATTTCATTATTGTGTATATAGATTTTTAAGGAACCTTCTAGGACATAATTGAATTCTTGTCCTGGGTGTGAATTTAGTGAAGGCACCGGATTTTTCTCAGGATCCACAACCACAAGGAACGTTTCGGCTTTTTTGTTAATGAACTTAGAACATAGGTTTTGATGAGTATATTCTTTTCTTCTATCTATTGAAACTCCTTTATTTGCCCGAGTAACGTCAAATATACTCATTCTACTTTCTTCACCAGTTAATAGTAATCCTAAATCAACTTTGAAAATGTGGGCAAGTTCATACAAAAAACTTGCAGGAATGTCTACTTCAGCGTTTTCATATTGGATGTAAGTTTCTTCTTTGATATTTAATTCTTCAGCAATTTCTTTAATAGTAATGTCTGACAATTCTCTTAATTCTCTAATCCGATTTCCAATATCCTTGTTGTATTCATTCATTTATAAACACCTATTTCTCTAACTGATTTTTTCATTATAATATATATTATTATAATATATTATTTTTTAATTTTAAAATTATATAAAGTTTATGAATAATCATGATAAATCATTAAAAATTACTTAAACAAAATTTTTTTAAAAGTACTTTACATTGAATAATTTTGGAAAGTTTTATATACTTCAAACTATAATTCTTATTATTAATAATTTAAAGGAGTATAAAATGTCATCTGATGAGATAGGTACTAATGTAATTTTTAAAAAACAGTTAGGTCTAAACTATGAAATTGACCAAAAATATGTTGGTTTAAAAATGAAGGAAAATAATATGTTGTCTTTTAATTTCAGAGTACCTGGAGCATTAAAAGATGAGGTTGAAGCATACTTTAAAAAATTTAAATTAGGTGAACCAATTTTAGTGGATATTGGTGGAACTGGCGATATAAAATGTAATTTTAAAGGAATTTCACCTGTTTTAAAAAATAAAGATGAATCTGACCAATATTTTATCTCAGCTACTTTACAAGAAGATAAAAAATATGATCCTTTAGAAGAAGAAAAATGTAAAAGTTGTAGTGGATGCGGATTCCACTAATTAATTCTTTTTTTTCATGCATATTGCTTTTTCAGTTTGCTGGTTTCTTTAATAATGTATTTTATTAGATAAAATGTTCCAATAAGAGAAACGATTATAGTTGGAATAATCCAGGGAATTTGGGTGGTTACAACATCGAAACTTGTTAAATTTAATAATGTTGCAACAACATTATTGATAAAATGCACACTCATTGGAATTAAAATATTATCTGTTTTTAAGTATAAAATACACATGCATATTCCAAATAAAAATGCACTTGTTATCCCTCCAAAATCATGTCCAATTCCAAATATGAATGAGGATATCAGCATGGCGGGAACAACACCTGTTCTAATTTTTAATCTATTAAATAATACTCCTCTAAATATTAATTCTTCCATAACTGGGGCAAAAATTATTGAAGCAATTGCATCAAGAATAATCACACTGGAATCCATTTTTGCACTTTCAATATCTAAAATTGAAGTCCATGTAGGATTATTGAATCCAATCAACATGTCCAGTAAGGATATAAGTAATGTAAATAAAAATGCAAAGAGAAGATTTATTGCAAAAACATAAAGTATTTCTTTTTTATTGCTATCTTCAAATATATTTTCAAAGTTCCTATCAATCCCAGTTGAACCTCTTAAAGCCCAAACAAATAGTAATGCTCCAATCAATAACACTACAATGAAATATAAATCATCAGATTCATAAATTGCTGGGAATATCCATATTAATATTCCACTTACGATTAAGGTTATTATAATTCCAATAATCAGTTCCCTTATTCTAATAGTCCTTAAACGAACATTAAAATTTCTAACACTTCTATCCATAATATCATTTTATAAAATAGTTTTAAACCAATTAATAGTTTTTATGAGTTGAGACTCGAAATCATCAGTATCAATTTGCAAACCAATTTTTTCCATATTGCCTACATCAGCTAATGAGTGTTTAATATCTCCTTGTCTTTCAGGAAGGTATTTTGGTTCTATGTCACTATTAAGTGTTTCCTTAATTATTTCATATAACTGGTTTATTGTAGTCTTTTTACCAGAAGCAATATTAACAATTCCATTGAAATCAGATTCTGATGCTGAAATGTTTGCCTTAACAATGTTTTTAACATAAACAAAATCTCTTGTTTGTTCTCCATCGCCATAAATTACAGGTTGCCCTCCTTCAAGGAGGACACTAATGAAATTGGGGATTACAGCAGCATATTGTGAGTTTTTATTTTGTCTTGGTCCAAAAATATTAAAATATCTTAAAGATACATATTCAAGTCCATAACTTTCATAAAATGCCTTTAAAAATAATTCACAACTTGCTTTAGATGCGGCATATGGGGAGGTGGGCATTGGATTTTCTGTTTCATTTAGGGGCATATTTCTATTTTGACCATATACTGCAGATGATGAGGAAAATATAACTTTTTTAACATTATTTTTAGCGGCAGCGTCTAAAAGTTTAACGGTGGCATTAACATTGCTTTGACAACATTCAATTGGATTGTCCACACTTAATGGAACACTTGCCATGGCAGCTAAATGGAATATATAATCAGTTCCATTAAGTAAATCATTTAAGTTAACGTCATTTAAATTTTTTTTAACTATTTTTAAATTTTCATTTTCCCTGCATTTTAAATTATTAATTTTTCCAGTAGATAGATTATCAACGATACAAACTTTATTATTCTTTATTAGCTCATCTGCGATGTGTGAGCCAATAAATCCCAGTCCACCTGTTATCATAATATTTTTATTTTTCATTAAGCCACCCTTAATTAACTTTTGTTACATTAAAGCAATTATATATAATTTTTGAGTCACAATATTTATATATTTTTATATTTATATATATTATATTAAGAGGAGTCTAATAATATGTTTGATTTTGTGTTTAATGCCATATATTTTGCTTCATATGGTAATGTTTATGGGTTTAGCAGTATAAGCCTGTCATCAGTGGACATTATATTAGCATATATTGTAGCTATTATTTGTTCTATTGTTGTAGCTTTAATTTTAAAGTTACCATTACTACCTAGCAAACCATATAGGTACTCTTTTGATGTAAGTGCAATATATCCGACTCCTATAATTGCTATGGGTATTCTTTCATTATTTTTTGTTTTAAATTATACTTTTATCTATAATGGTTTAGTTTTAGCAATTATTATAGGTGTTTTATCAGCTTTATTTGTGAAATATTTATTTGATTTTGTATTTCCAAAACCTCTAGATGAAGATGCAGGGGAGGATATTGGTGAATGAGGTAATTGGGATAATAATTGCTTCAATTCTTTGTTGGTTGAATTTTGTAATTGTAGATGCATATTTTGGACTTCCTGAGCAACCTGGCGTTAAAGGAGCTAGAATAGTTGGACAAGATGTCGAAAAAAGAGGAGGGGATATTGCTGGTGGATTCTTCCAGGGAAACATTTTATGTTCTCCAGATGCATCTGCCGGCACATTAATGGCTTCTATTGGATATTTGCTTTTAGGAATTCCCGGAGGGATTATGGCGGCATTTTTAGTGTTTATTGGAAATAGGTTATGTGCTGATCCGGGTTATGCCGGAACTACTGGCTGTTTAACTGCTACTGCAATAATATTTTTAACATCTTTCATTGGATTAACTCCGGAAATGTTCATTGTTGGAATGGTTATTTCTATTTTCACCATAATGGGCATTAGTCAAGTTAAAATCTCAGTAGTTTTAGGAAAAATAGCCGAAAAATTCAATAGGCATGCTAGAGAGTGATTATATGTATGTTGAAATTATTGGGGGTATAGTCATATTTGTAGCATTAAGAGCTTTGGTAGCAAAAAATAGGGCTGAAAGATTGTTATATATAAATGTTATAGGTTTTGGGGTTTCTGCAATTATTGCATTATTAATTAATACTCCATTTGCCCTTATTGTTGCTGCAGCATTCTTTATTTGCTCAACAATTAGTGCTAATGCTATTGCTCATACTTTAAAAAGACTAGATGATGAGATACTATTGGAGTGAGAAAAGATGGAGATTGTAGTATCAATTATTGCAATAGCTTTAATGATTATTGGCGCATTCGGCATAATATTTGTGAAAAAACCATTGGATAAGGTCATAATGTTTTCAATACTTGATGCAGGATTTTTTTTGGCTGTGGTATTATTTAGATATTTGGATGTTGCTTTATTTGCAGCACTGGCAGGCCCTTTATCAACTGTAGTATTTATTTTATCTATTGTTAAAATTAAGGAGATTAGAGAAAAGAAACTTTTAAATGGTGATGTTAATGGTTAGTGTTTCATTATTTTTCTACTTCGGAATCTTTCTTGCAATTGTTGGAAGTATTGCAACTGCTTGGGGTCCTGGAGTTAATGATCCAATTGTTAGGACATTCAATACTGAAGTGGCATCCATTGGTGTTTGTTTAGTTTTATTATGTTATAATCATGTTTTAGCTTTATTAACATTACTTGCAACTACGGTTATTATTAGTTTAATTTTATTTAGAGCTATTATTCGTTTAGAAGAAATGGGGGCAGATGTATGAGGATTGGAGTTTTATGGAATAAATTGGCAGACCCGAAATATATTCCTCGTCTTTTTGCATTTGGCCTTGGAATTATTTTAATAATCGGTTTAATTGTGCCATTAGCATTAAATCCAGATCAATTATATGTTAGGCCTGCTCCACAAGAGCAAATTGATGATGGATTATCTTTAGCGCCTTATGATAGAGGTGGAGAACCACTAAAGGAAGCAGGTGAGATAAATCCTCAATATCCTGAAAATGCAGCTAGTTTGGGAATGATTACTGGGTATATGTCACCGCTGGCAGAGTGGATATCATCAATATCTCCTTACTTTGGCACATCAATATATTCATCTCCAGGTGGACTTATAGATGAAATATTGTATTATACAAGAGGTTTCGATACTATACTTGAATCTAGTATCCTGATGATGTCATTTATCATTGCTTCATGGTTATCTATTAATTATACGATGAATAGAAAAAATGATGCTGAAGAGATTAAAAAAGATGTTGCTCGTGCAGTAAATGGTTCTGCACAGGTAGCTTATGAAGTCAAGGCAAACGATGATAAAGCAAGAAAAAAACAAATGAGGAGGGATAATTAATGCTTTTTGTTCCTCATGTTTTTGTTGATATGTATTTGCCTGCAATTTATGCTGGTTTAATAGTTGGTTTTATAGCTACCATGGCTATAGCAATGAAAAGAAAAGAATTGCACATTCTTATATTAACTGACATTGTAGGTCTTGCTATGATATTTGTTGTTTCTGCTGTTGGAACCGATCTTGCAGAAGCATTAATCTTGCCAGGTTTGGTAGTGGAGTTGGCTGAAACCTTGGCTATTTCTGAAATTTTGATTACAAGAGAAATGCGTAAGATAGAACAAGATCCAAGAGCTAATCTAACTAAATCTTCTTCAATGTTTCCACAGGAATTCTCTTTAGACATGGAAATTATGACTACTGCACCCAATTTTATAGCACTGGTCTTAATAGTATATGGAATTTTCTTAACTGGTTTTACTGGAGGAGCAGTAGCTGGCGGAGGAATTGTATTGTATGCATTATCTAAAAAAGCAAGAGGTCTTCCTGTTTTGGTGTTGGATGGTGTTGCTGGAGTTTCAGGTATTGCATGGTGTATATGGATAATTGGTTTTTTATTATTCTTTGTAGCTCCGCAATATTGGATATTAAGTTTATTTTTAGCGGCATGCGGATTATTATTAAAAGTAGCTTCAAAAGTAGGTTTAATAGGTCTGCTTATGAGGGAAGATATTGATAATGAGTAGGTGAGAAAATGGATTTCGTTACATTAGGGGGAAATTTACTTGGAATAATTCCACTTGGAGATATCGTATTATATTTAACTCCATTTAATTTGTTCTTGTTTGCAGTTTTACTTGGTTTTACCTTATTAATTGCATTAAGTAAACCCGAAACTCAAATCGAAGCTACTATGCATTATTTAAATAATACTGAGGTAAAAGTAGGTCCTAAAGAATTTAAACAAAGAAGATTTTTATCAATTATTTGCGGTATTGCATCTGCAGGAGCAATGATTACTGGGGATTTATTTAACTTCACATTATTCATGGCGTTAGTAGGTATTTTAAACATTGGTATCGTATCGGCGGTTAAGCAAACTACTGTACTGAACTCTGCATTTAATTATGGATTAATAGCTATGATGTGTAGTTTACCGTTATTTGGTGGTGCGGCTATTATTCTTGCTGCAACTGGAACATTGTCTCTTGCGGTTTTATCTCAAATGCCTGCAAGTCCGATGGTCGTATTTGGTGCAATATTGATGTTGATTGGTATTCTGGGTGAAAGTGGAGTGGCACCGTTCTTTGCAAGTAAAGCGGAGATGTTCAGGACTGCTGGATCTCCATTCATCGTCATTATCCACTTAAGTTCATTGTTTATTATTGTAAGGGCTGTTGAAATATTATTATTGGTATTGTGGTAGAGAGTATGATAAATCAAAAAATCGTGTGTATTATATTATTGGCATTATCATCAATAGCTATTCTTTCATGCTTGATAATCAACTTCGATGCATGGGTAGTTTATACTGTAGCTATATTTGGTATTCCATTATGGGTTTTATCTCTTGGTTTATTAACTATGGCCAAACCAAAACCTGAAGATGCGGATGAAAGGGTTAAAGAACCATTTACTGGGTATTAGAGTGGTATTATGAATTTAATGGCAGAAATATTAATTCAAGTTATTATTGCATTTCTAGCAGGGAGTTTGCTTCTAGGTTTGCATAGGAAAGTAATGGCACGTGTACAGAAACGTCCAGGACCGCCTATTGTCCAGCAATTGATACATTCATTAAAATTTTTCTTTAAGGAAACAGCAATTCCAAAAACTACATCTAAAGTTTTCTATGTCGGTATTGTGTTTATATTAGCTTTGATTTGGGTTGTTGGTGTTATTGCGGGACCTGTGGCTCATGATTCATTATTAATATTATTTGGCGTTTATGCAGTTTACAAAATTGTTGAGCATAACGCCGGGTCAAGTTCCGGTTCGCCATATGGTAAATTAAGTTGTGTAAGGGCTGTACTTTCAGCGGCAACTGAACTCCCATTATTCGCAGCCATTATATTCGTTTACTTGATGACAGGTTCAATGAATATTGGGGAAATAATTACTTACCAATCTGTTCATGGCCCTTTAGTATTTTCAATTCCACTTGCGGCCTTAATGTTTTTCATGTTGATTATTACAAAATCCCCATACTCTCCATTTGGAATAACTAAAGATAAAGTTTTAATATCTGGATTTGAAACTGAGCACTTTGGATTCTTAAGAGGATTCATGTTATTTTCCGAATCAATTGCATGGTATGTATTGCTTTGGGTATTTTTAACAATATTCTTCGGTCCATTGGATGCTGTGGGATATTTGATTGGAATGGTTGTGATTTCATTTGTCACCGGATTTATTAATGCAACTACTCCATTATTAAGTCCAAATCATTCAGTCATGACTCAAATTACCATTGGAGCAATTTGCTTCTTTGGAACTATAGTAATGATATTTTCAGGAATGGTAGTATGAATAGTGAAGATGTATTTGTGTATTTGACCGCATTGGTTGCTGTTGGCGTGATATTCGTTGCTTTACTTGCAACATTTTTGCACTCAGCTGTCCTTGCTCCTATTGTAATTATGGGAATTATCCTGGCTGTGTTTTTATTCCAAGCAAAAGGCAATTTTTCACATAAAATAGAAAGTATGGAGAAATTATGTTTTATAATAACGTTCATGGCAATAATCTGTTCATTTATATTGCTTTATAGGGTGATGTAGGGATATTATGTTTGATTATATGATTTATTTACTTACATTTGCAGCAGGATCAATTATTGGTTTACTTTACAGTTATAGTAAGCATGCTGAACCATTTGTAGCAGTAACCGGGTTCAATACTCCATTTGCCATAATTTCAACTGTAGGATGGGTTTTAGGATTTAATTCAGGCAATATTATTTTATCGGCTGTAGGTTTTCTCCTTGCAGGATTTGTAATGGGTGAAAGGCCGGGATATGGTAGAAAAGAAACTGCAGCTGGATTAATTTTAGGTATTATTGCATATGCATTATTGAAAATGAGTAGTATAGGATGATGGAAATGGACGACGATGCTAAATTGAAATTAATGCAGACTAGAATAATAAGAAGTTATGCCTGGCAGAGGGACATTATAGTTCCGCTTTCTAAGGAATTTAACTGCACTACTGAAGAATTAGAAGAAATATTATTTAATTCATTAAATATGTCGGATTTACAAGCATTACATGCAACATTTGAATCTGCTCAGGATATTTGTATTTATCAGAAATTAAATGCTGATTTGAGATTGTGCTGGTTCAGCGATACTTTGGAGTTAATCACTCATGAAGATGCTAAAAATCTCAAAATGAGCATGGTAAATAAAATTAAAAATGGAAAATCTTATGAAGATGCCTTAAAAGAAGGTCAATTAGAATTATTTGAATTATTAAAAAAAGAAGCTAAATATTGATGTTTATTTTATATTATATTATTGAAATAAAGAGGGAGTACGATGTTAGACGCTATTAAGGATGTTGTGAGAAAAAGCTCAATTCACGTCTGTATTGTAAATTGTGGTGGATGTAATGGGTGTGACGTAGAGTGTGTTGCATTATTATCTCCAAGATATGATTTAGAGCAGTATGGTATATATGTTCACAATAATCCTCGCGAAGCTGATGTTCTATTGTTAACAGGTGCTGTAACCGAACAATGGAAGGATAACTTAAAAAGAATTTATGATAAGGCTCCTGAACCAAAAATTGCCGTAGCAGTTGGAAACTGCCCAATATCTGGAGATGTATTTAATCAGGAAGGAGGTCACGTAAATGCACCTGCATCTAATTTCATCCCCGTTGCAGCAGAAATTCCAGGATGTCCACCAAGACCTAATGAAATATTAGAAGCTATTTTAGCTGTTGGACCTCAAGCTATTGCTGATCGTGGGAGGGAACAAAAATGATAGTACCAATTGGTCCGATTCACCCGGCTTTAAAAGAACCTATCAGATTAAAACTTCAAACTGAAGGTGAAAGAGTTGTTAAAGCCGAACTTGAATATGGTTATGTGCATAGGGGAATTGAAAAAATAATTGAAGGAAAGACTTGGCAGAAAGGAATTTATCTATCTGAAAGAGTATGTGGTATTTGTTCATATGAACACACACAAACATTTGCAGAATCTATCGAACAAATTTCAGATGTTTCTGTACCGCCAAGAGCTCAATTTTTAAGAGTTATAACCAATGAACTTGATAGGATTCAGAGTCATTTACTTGCAAATTCCACATTTTTCAAATCAATGGATCATGAAACATTATTCATGCATGTTTTAGAATTAAGGGAGTATGCAATGGATGCTATTGAACTTTTAACGGGTAATAGAGTTAATATGGGTTGGAATGTAGTTGGTGGTGTTAGGATGGATGCAGATGAGCGCCATTTTAATCCAATTCTTGAAAATCTTAAAAAGATAGAAGACCGTTTTGATATAGTCAGAGCACTATTTGCAGAAGGTTCTGCACTTGGTTTAAGGTGCAAAGGCATAGGGTATATGTCTAAAAAAGAGGCTATTAAAGGAAGGTCTGTGGGACCTATTGGAAGAGCATCTGATGTAAAGGAAGATTACCGCATAGGACATTACACATATGATGATTATTTTGATTTTAAAGTTATAAGACGTAAGGAAGGGGACAATTATGCAAGAACATTAACAAGATTCGATGAAATTCCAGAATCAATTAGTTTAATTAGACAAGCTATTGAAAATATGCCTGATGGTGAAGTTCGTACTCCTGCTGAAATTAAATCGGGTTATGCAATGCGTAAAAATGAAGCTCCACGTGGTGAAGTTACCTATATGGTTGAAACTAATGGTAATTTAATCAAAAACATAACTATTAGAACTCCAAGTATTCCAAATATGGATTCTTGTGCAAAATACATGATTCGTGATGTTCCAACAGTTGCCGATGCCGTATCTACTTATGCGTCATGTGATCCTTGTGTTGCATGTGCTGAAAGAGTAGCCATAACAAATGAATCTGGAAAAACGATTACAAAACGTTTAGATGAGGTGAGGTAAATGGCCTCATTAATGTGGTATATTTACGATTTTGCTAGAAAAGCTTGGGCAGATGCATTTGCCAATGCAAAATCCGAACCTGAAATTGTTGAAAAACCGGAACGTTTCAGAGACTTTCCAAAAGTAAATAAAGAATACTGTATCGGTTGTGGAGCATGTACTGTATCTTGCCCTTCGCCAAATGCAATTAAATTAGTTCGTGATGAAGACAGTGAAGATGGTGAAGGTTTAACATATCCTGTAATCACGGCAGGAGCATGTATTCGTTGTGGTTTTTGTGCTGAAGTTTGCCCGACAGATCCAAAAACATTAGAGTGTGGTTTGAATCATTTAATTTTACCGGAATTCAATATTATTCCATCAAAAAGGCAATACATTGTTGATGATTATTTATGTATTAAATGTAAAAAATGTATGAAGCAATGTCCTGTTGAAGCTATTGGTCTAGATGATGGAAAAGTGGTTGTTGATCAGCTTAAATGCATCTCTTGCGGGGAGTGTGTTAATGTTTGTCCTGTAAATGGTGCAATGAAAGGGGTATTTATTGAAAACCTCCAAGATCAAAAGGATATAATACTTTTGTGTGTAAATTATCTTGAGGATTACATTAATTCAAAAGAGGAAGACTTGCGCTCTTTAGAAAAGGATGGGCTTCTACAGTATGACGTGCCGCTTTCAGTTATATTGGATAAGGCATTAAAAATAATTCCTGATGAAGAAATATCTCTAGAAATAATAACTAATGCTGTTAACAGGCTTAAAGTCAGAATTATTGATTGGGATAAATCAAAATGTAAAAAATGCCAATTATGCATTCCAGATTGTCCGACTGGATGTATTTCATTTGATGGAGAAAATGATACAATTGTGAGAGATAAAGATAGATGTTTAAGATGCAGTATTTGTTACCAAACTTGTCCCTTTTCAGTAATTAAGTACTTCATTGCTAAGTTTTCACTTGATGATGGTGAAAATATTCACGTTACAGTAAAGGCATCTAATCTAAATGGTGAGCTATTTATGGAGTGAGTGTTATGATTGATAGTTTTACTAAAACACCAAGACCACTAAGGCATGTTGATGTGGATTATATTGTTGACCAAACTAGGTGCATGGCATGTATTGATAAACCGTGCCTTCAATCATGCCCTATTGATGCAATTTATCTTGATGAAAGCGATGGTCTTATTAAATTAAGAAATACTTGCTTTGGTTGTGTATTGTGTCGCAATGCTTGTCCTTATGATGCAATATCTCTTGATGTAAATATGGATCCTCCTTTAAAAGAAAATGTTCCAAACATTAACACTAAGCTTTGTAAAGCATGTGGAGCATGCGTTCAGGCATGTAAAAATGGTTCAATTCATATTGTATCCGACGGAAAACATGAACCTCACAGTAAAATTGATAAGGATACATGTGTTAGATGCGGATATTGTTTTAGAGTATGTCCCACTGATGCGATTAAATATGGGGAATTGCTTCCTAAAACAGTTAAAGGAGGTAAGGCCATTGTTGTTGACCAAAATAAGTGTATTGGCTGTATGACCTGTACAAGAGTATGTCCGTCAATGGGAGCTATTAATGTAGGCAAAACCAATAAACTGCCTTATATCAACCCAGGATATTGTGCAAGATGTGAGGAATGTATGCATTCTTGCCCTTCAACAGCTATAAAGTATTCTTCACGTAAAAAAGCTTACAGAATGTATAGTGAAATCAAATCTTATGATATCGTATCCAGCATCATAGACTATGATGTTAAAAAATTGTCTCTAGATTTAATTAGCTTAAATAAAGTTTTAGAAAAAGTAGGAAAAGATACTGCTTTAGAATTCAATGATCAAAGCTTTGAGCATTTCATTGAATGTAAAGTTAATGACATGATGGAGCGAGAGTTAAAGATTAGTTTAGATACTCGTATAGAAATTGATAAATTCACAAAATTAGTTGGATCTTATCTAATGGATAGGAATATTGAGGTTTATGATAAAAAATGCATAGCTTGCGGGGAATGTTACAATGTTTGTCCGGTTAATGCAATTGAATTAAATGGTCCAAATCCAATTACAATCAACAATAATTGCATATACTGTGGAAAATGTGTTGAAACATGTCAATTTGATGCTATTGGAGCATATGATGATTACTTCTACAGTAAAGATCAAGACTTATACTATGCAAGGTCTTATTTATACAAGCAAAGAATTGGGGACTTTTCACTTGCAGATGATAAATGTCAGGCTTGTGGAATTTGTGTTAAAAATTGTGCAGTCGAGGCTTTATCATTAACTGAAGATGATAAAATAGATTTTGACAGTGAAAAATGTATTTATTGTAGAACTTGCGAAGCAATTTGTCCGCTAGATGCAATTAGGATAGTTAACTTTAGGTGAATCATGTTCGAAAAATCATTTATTACCGATTGTGAAGGTCCACTGACCTTAAATGACAACGCTTATGAACTGGCAGTTAATTTCATTCAGGATGGTGGGGAATTATTTAAAATCCTTAGTTCATATGACGATTATTTAGTAGATATAGTTAAAAAGGAAAATTATAAAGCGGGCAACACTTTGAAGTTAATTTTACCGTTCTTTGTAGTTGAAAATCTTACTAATGATGATTTCATTGATTTTTCACAGAATAATATTTGCGCTGTTCCCGACTCAAGATTCCTATTAAATTATTTGAAAGAAGCTATGAATACATATATTGTAAGCACAAGTTACGGTCAATATATTAAAGCAGTTTCTGATTATATGGAAGTTCCTTTTGAAAATACATATTATACAAATGTTGATGTGGATGGATTGGAATTAAATAAAGAGGAAGTTCAAAAAATCATCGAATTTAAAGATTTAATTTTAACTAATCCGGAAGATTATGAGTTATTCGATGATATTTTATTTAATCAAATTCTAAAAATGGGAATTTATGAGAAAATCAAAGATATAGAAGTTGTTGGCGGTCAAGGAAAAAAATTAGCTATTGATAAGATTATTGAAAAAGACAACATTAATGCCAATGAAATACTTTATATTGGTGATAGCATTACCGATGTAGAACCGCTAGATTTCGCTTGCAAAAACAATGGCATCAGCATATCATTCAATGGTAATGAATATCCTTTAAAAGCAGCTGAAATTGCAATAATATCTCCAAGTGCTGTAACAACCGCAGTAATTGCAAATATTTATGCAGAATATGATAAAAATAAAGTTTTACAATTTATTAAGGATTATAATTTTTCAAAAGATTTAAAAAAACTATTCGATGACTATAATATCAATGCGGATATTAAAAATAAGTTTTTCACGGCATTTACTAAAAACTATCCAATAATTCAGATAATAACTGACGAAAACTATGGGGAGTTATTAAAAGCCAGTAAAGAGATGAGAAATAATATTCGCGGTCAAGATATAGGTGGATTAGGTTAGGTGTATAAAATGAATTATGATAACGTGCAAGACACATTCTTTGAAGCATTTCAAGGAAAATATGTAAGAGCCTTAATTACAGGCCCTAATGAAGCTATTGTAAAAAGAGCGGCATATGACTCAACTTCAACTCCAAGTGCAGTTATTGGAAGAGTGGAAGGTGGAGTAGAAGGATTTTTAGATGAATCACAGACTCCAGATAATAGATTTGGAGCAATTGTACAATACTGGTTAGGTGGCAACGATGTAGACAAATTTGCATTTGAACTATCTTATAGATTGAGACAAGATGTACTAGTTAAACCATTCACACGCATTTTCGACTACTCGGATAAGCCAAGTGATGGATATATTGAAATGATGGGGATTGTAGGGCACTGTGGCGATGGATATGAATGGGTTGTTGAAGAATATGGAAGAAAAATGATTAATGTGCCAATTGCTGTACCGGATTTTCAGATTGAAGACAAATTTAAAATAAATGATGGAACTATGGGAGGTAATTTCTGGTATTTATGCAAAACTCAAGAAGCAGTCTTGGATGCTGGTGATGCCATTATTGAAGCTATCATGAATGTGGAAGGAGCAACAACACCATTCGATATATGTTCTGCCGCTTCAAAACCAGAAACCAATTATCCAGAAATCGGTCCGACTACAAATCATGTTTATTGTCCTTCTCTAAAAGAACGTTTAGGTGATGAATCTAAAGTTCCAGAAGGTGTCAAGTATATTCCTGAAGTTGTAATAAATGCAATTGATGAAAAATCCATGAATGAAGCTGTCAAAGCAGGTATTGATGCTGCTTTAGAATTTGATGGTGTAATGGGAATATCTGCAGGCAACTTTGATGGTAAACTTGGAGATAAAAATATTAATCTATTAGATATTTTAAAGTAAGGTTTTAAAGATGGAAATTTTTGACAATGATTTAAACGCTGAAATTATCGGATTTGGAGCGTTAAATGTAGATAAGCTCTATTCAGTAGAGAATATAGTCTCAAAAGATGGGGAAAGTTTTATTAAAAGTGAAACTGACACTCCGGGGGGATCAGCAACTAACACTATTGTTGGTCTTGCCCGTTTAGGTTGTTCAACTTCAATTATCGGTAAAATTGCCGAAGATGCGGATGGGGATTTAATGGAGTATCATTTAGCTGTAAATGGAGTTTACACTAATAATTTAATCTACTCAGAAACAGGATCAACTGGAAAATGCTTAGGTTTTGTCGATGGGGAAGGTAATCGTGGTCTCTACATTGACCCAGGGGTTAATGATGAAATAAAAATTGGTGAGATTAATCCGTTAAACATTATGAGATGTAAAATAATGCATTATACTTCCTTTGTTGGAGATTCATTTAAAGCTCAAATAGATCTATTAGAAAAACTCAATGATGAATGCATATTAAGTTTTGATCCTGGAATGCTGTATGTTAAAAAAGGGTTTGACGAATTAAAGCCCATACTTGAGAGAACTAATATATTACTGATAAATGAATCAGAATTGCGATTATTATGTAATAATAATAAAGATCCTTTAAAAAAATTGGCTATTGGATTTTTAGACATGGGAATAGAGACTGTTGTTGTAAAAAGAGGATCAAAAGGAGCATTTGCAATTAACAATTCAAGAGAATGTGAAGTTGAATCATTTAAATGCGATGTTGTCGATACCACTGGTGCTGGAGACAGTTTCAACAGCGGATTCTTATATTCATATTTAAAAGGATATGATTTGGAAAAATCATGCAATATCGGAAATTGGGTAGCTAGTAAATCTATTGAAGGATTTGGAATGGAAAAATTTCCTACTTTAAAAGATTTAGAGGAATTTTTTTTAAATAATGAAAATCATATACAATTATAAGAATAAATTATTTAGTTGGTATTAAAATGAATGTATCTTTTATAAAACAGGTAAAAAACTTAGAACGTGAAGTTCTTTTAAAATCTGTTGAGTTAGATGATGATGGTGATGATTTTCAGTTTGCACTAGACGATTTTAGTGCAGATGAAGAAATATTTGCTGTTTCACCTAGATGTGTAAGGTGTAATACCTGTGTTGGAGAATGTCCAGTTAATGCAATCGAACCAGCTAATATTTTTAGAATGGCTAAAATAACTGAAAAATGTGTTAAATGTGAAATTTGTGTTCAAACTTGTCCTGTTTCAGCAATTAAACTGATTGATAATAAGATTAGTTATAATCATGAAGATGAAAGGGAAGTAATTGAATATGATTTAATAAATGTCAGTTGTGCCCATAGAGTAGTTCGTATGAACAGTATTTCAATTGATTATTCAGTCGATGATAATAATTGGGATGATTGTGCAAACTTATGTCCTACAAATGCATTTACTCTTGAATTTAAAGAATTCTTTGAAAATTTAGATATTGATTGGGGAATTGAGTTAATTGAAGATGAATTATATCCCTATATCAATGAAAAAATGTGTATAGGATGTGGTGCTTGTCGGGAAATCTCACTAAATGACTTTGCAATTGAGTTAGACAGATATATCGGACCAGTCTTACATTCCAGATTCATTGAGGTAAATCATGAATCTTGTGTAAATTGTTATTTATGTGAAGAGAATTGTCCAACAGGCGCTATTGAATTAGTGGATGGTAAAGTTGTTTTAGACAATGATAAATGTATAAGATGTGTTGAATGTACTAATCATTGTCCGGTAGGAGCGCTTAAAAGAGTTGAAATTGAATAAAAAGGTGTCTGTTTATGAAAGCAAAAGAATTGATGGATAAAAATTTCGTATACTTAAACGCTAATGATAGTGTTGTTGAAGCTTCAAAAGCTATGGAGGAAGTTAGACGGTTTACTTGTCCTGTTGTAAATGATAAACAACAATTAATTGGATGGATTACAGCATTTGACATTACAAAAGGTCTAAGGGAAGGTAATGAAAAAATTTCAGAAGTAATGAATAGTTCTGATCAAGTTTCTACAGTTCATGAAGATGATCCTGCAAGAAAAGCAGTAATTTTAACTGCAAACAATAAATTTGTTACAGTTCCTGTATTGAATGATGATAATCAGGTAATAGGTATGATTCGTTCTTGTGATATTGTGGTGTTGCTATCAGATTTATATGACATTAAAGTTGAAAGTTTATATAAGGCGATGCAAAACCAACTCAAGGGAGTAACTTGGGATGAATTAATGTTGGCATCTGCTTTAGTATCTAAAAAGACAACTGGCCAAAAAGTTTCCCCTAAAGAATATGAAGCTAATATTATGAGTTCTACATTTGGTGAAGCAATTTGGGCAACAGGAGGACTTGAAAAATTCTTTGCAGGGTTAATTTCCGTTGGAGAAATGGTTATTGCTCGCAGAGTTGGCAGAGCTAAAAAATAAATTTAAAGTGATAATTATGAAAGAATATATGGAATATCAAGATAAAACAATCCTTGTAACTGGTGGGGCAGGTTGTGTTGGAAGTAATCTAACCCGTAAATTTTCAGACTTAGGTGCTGAAAAAGTAATTATTTTGGATAATCTTTCATCTGCATATGAATGGAATATTCCTTCTAGAGATAATATTGAGTTTATCCAAGGGGATATTTTAGATGATGCTGTTTTAAAAAGAGTATTTAAACAAAAACCAGATTACGTATATCATTTAGCGGCCCACTTTGCAAATCAAAACAGTGTTGATAATCCTGAAAAAGATTTAATGGTTAACGGTATTGGAATTTTAAAAGTACTTCAATATGCACAACTTACTGGTGTTGATAGGTTTGTTTACTCTTCATCTGGATGTGGTGTTTATGGCCTTGACTCTAAAATGCCATTCCAAGAACACGATATTTCAATTTCACTTCACACTCCTTATCAGGTAACAAAACTCTTAGGAGAACTTTATACTAATTATTTCCATAACTTATATGATATGGACATTGTAAATGCAAGATTCTTTAATGTATTTGGTCCTGGTGAAGTTCCAGGTAAATACAGAAACGTTATTCCAAACTTTATGTACTGGTCTAAAAATGGGCAAGCTTTACCAATTACTGGAGATGGCTCAGAAACAAGGGATTGGACTTTTGTCGATGATATCTGTAATGGTTTGGTTGCTATGGGCATTGAAGAAGAAGCTATAGGTGAAGCTATCAATTTAGGTTCAGGTAAAGATCACAAAGTAATCGACATGGCTAACAGGGTAAATACATTAACTGGAAACGAAGCAGGTATTAATTATGTTGCCCGTCGTGATTGGGATGCAAAAACTAAGTTATTATCTTCAATTGATAAAGCAAAAGATATCTTAGGATACTCTCCTAAAGTTTCATTTGACGAGGGACTTGAAAGGACTCATGAGTGGTTCTGTGAAAATTGGGACAATATTCAAGAGTCAACTGAATTTTAATTTTTTGTGATTAAATGTCCATGCGAATCTATGCATTTAAAAGAAAAATTTTTTTCATAATTTTGTTATTTTTAAATCTCCCCTTTGTTTCAGCATTACTAGAAAGTTAAGTTTTGGGGGATTCTATTTATAAATTGGAAGTGTCCGATTTGGTACTGATTTTTAATTTTTAACCTTGTAGAAACCATGTCAAAATTTGAGTGAATATCGTTAATATTTGCTTATTTTGTCAGATAATTCATATTTTCTCTTTATTTTTGATTTTAATATTTTATTCTTCTTTTTGGTTTACACTTGATTTTGTTCTTCGCAAAAAATTTTTTCAAGAATGCTTAAATTTAGAGTTTAAGCGATTTTATTGCTTTAATTTTTTTACACTTGAAATAATACTTGCTATTAATCAAAAAACATGATGGAAAGTTATAAATAGTAGAATGGAGAATAATTATTAATATGTATAGTAAAATAAACTATTCTCCATATTACTATTTGAATTCTAGACATTTAAACATTTTGGACTTGAGATTAATGGAAAAACAAATGGGGAAAAACTATTTAAAATTGGTTAAAACCAAAATAAATTGCTTGATTTTGTTGAATTAACATTTAACTATGCAAGAGGGATATTTCCAAGGTATTCCAGTGATTATAGCAATCATATTTATAATCAACCACAATTATTTACTATTTTATTAATGAAAACTTACTTAAAATCAACATATCGTGAAATAATTGAGTTTTTAGACGTTTCTGATAAAATAACCAAATTTCTAAAACTTACAAAGTTACCACATTACACAACAATCCAGAAATTCTTTGTCCGAATGTCAGCCACAAAATTGAAAGAATTAAACAATTTAATATTATTTATACATCCAATAGATTGTGAATTGGCTGCAATGGATGGAACTGGCCACACAAGTGACTATGCTGACCATTATTACGCAAAAATAAGGGGAAAATGCAGAAAAAGTTACATTAAAAAACATATTGCAATCGATGTCGACACAAGAATGATCTTAAATTACGCAGCAAATCGAGGTCCAAAATACGATACACAATTCGCAATAGCATCAATAAGACAATTAAAATCATACAAACCACACTACACCCTAGCAGACAGAGCATACGATACAGAACCCATAAAAAAATGCATTAACGAAGAATTAGGAGCATGACCAAATACCATTAAAAACACGAGCAAAAACAGGACATTACAGACTAAACGGCGCTACAATCTTCTGGCACGATGTTTACGCACGAAGAATGAATGTAGAAAGTGTTATTTTTGTAATAAAATGAAGATTTGGCGGTGGAAACTATAGTAGAAGTACATCACTCCAAAATAAGGAAACAAAACTCAAAAAAGTATTATACAACATTTACAGAGCATTACAAATATTTTAAAGGATGGTTTCTACAAGGTTTTTAAAATAAAGAAAAAATTTCGTGATTCAAAAACTAGTGGAAATTCAAATCACACAAGTTTTTGGAAGAGACAAACCCAAAAACCATCAAAAAATGAAAGTAAAACTATAATTATAAATATGATGAAGTAAAATATTAAAATGTAATATTTTTATAAAGGTTAATTTTGTGATGCATCATGTTTCTTATTAGTGTTATCGTTCCATGTTTTAATGAAGAAAACGCTATTTTTGATTTTTATGAGGAAACAACTCATATTTTAGATAATTTTTCTAATAATGAAATTAATTATGAGTTTATTTTTGTAGATGATGGTTCAAGTGATAATACTTTATCAAATATTAAAACTTTATCTAAACAAGATAACAATGTTAAGTTCATTTCATTTTCAAGAAATTTTGGGAAAGAATCTGCGTTATATGCAGGTCTTGTAAATAGTTCTGGGGATTATGTAGTTATAATGGATGTGGACTTACAAGATCCTCCAAGTTTACTTCCTGAAATGATAAGTATTCTTGAGGATTCAGATTTTGATTGTGTAGCTACTAGACGAGTTTCAAGAAAGGGAGAACCCATTATCAGGTCATTTTTTGCAAGATTATTTTATAAATTAATGAGTTTTTCAGACGTGGATTTGGTCGATGGTGCAAGAGATTATAGGATGATGAAAAGACAAGTTGTTAATTCTGTTCTGGAATTAAATGAATATAATCGTTTTTCTAAGGGAATATTTCAATGGGTCGGTTTTAAAAATAAATGGCTTGAATATGAAAATATTGAAAGGATAAATGGTGAGACAAGCTGGTCATTTTGGTCACTATTTAAATATTCCATAGAGGCTATCGTTGCTTTTACAACCCTTCCTTTATCAATTTCAACATTTATGGGCATTTTATGTTCAATAATTTCTTTTATTTTAATAGGTGTTGTTGTATTTAAAAATTTAGTTTTTGGTGATGCTGTTCAAGGTTGGACTTCTTTAATATGTGTTATTTTATTATTAGGCGGTATTCAATTGTTATCTATTGGAATATTAGGTAAATATTTGGAAAAAACCTATATTGAAACTAAAAAAAGGCCGATTTATTTAGTTAAAGAAAAAAATTTTAAGAGTAATTAAATATATAATGGGAAAATTATGATTAAGATTAAAAAAGATTGGGTAGGGATAAGTTTATTTTTAATAAGTCTGATTATATTAAGTTTTATGGTTTATTTGATAAAACATCCTTTTGTCATGTATGATGAATATTTTACATTAGGATTAGTTAATACATCAATATTTCAATTAATATCAATCACTTCTAGTGATGTTCACCCTCCACTTTATTATATAATATTAAAATTTTCAATAAAAATTGTAAGTTTATTACAAATTCCATTAAAAAGTATTTTTGTTTCAAAATTTGTTTCAGTAATTCCTTATTTCATATTATTAATTATTTCTGGAACAAAAATAAGAGAAGATTATGATTGGTTTACAGCAGGGATTTTTATATTTGTTATAGGAGTAATGTCTGATTTTTTTATAAATTATATGATAATGAGAATGTATAGTTGGGCATTATTATTTTTTGTGTTGTCTTTTATATATTTAAAAGATGTCATGTTGAAATCCAATAAAAAATCTTGGGTACTTCTTACATTATTCACAATTTTAGGGGCATATACTCATTATTTTGTAGCATTATCTTCAAGTATAATTTATTTTCTGTTATTAGTATACATTTTATTTATTAAAGATGATGAAATAAATAAAGATAATGGTGGAATTGATATTAAAGGAAAAATAAATAATATTGTACCTAAATTAAGAGAAAATGAGTTTAAGAAATGGATAATTTCGGTTATTGCATTAATAATATTATATATTCCTTGGATTCCAATATTATTACAACAGATGATTAATGTAAATGATAGTTTTTGGATAAAACCGATAGGTGTTGATGAAACTATTAACTTTTTTATTTTTGCGATAACTAATTCATATAGTGACAATGGTCTTGCAATATTTTGTTTAATTATTATTTTATCTTTAGTAATTTTTCAATACAAAAAAAATAAAAAAGATGAAAACTTTTATATTATAACCGGAATTTGTGTATTTTTAGGTGTAATATTTATTGGAATTGGGTTTTCATTAATTTCTCAACCTATAATTATTGATAGATATCTTTTACCATCAATTGGTGTTTTATGGTTGGTATTTGCTATATCAATAGGAAAAATAGATAATAATAAAAATATCATAATGGTTCTAATAGTTATATTAATTTTATCCATAGGTGGAGTTTCTCAAGCGATATCAAAAGATATTTCAATATATAAATCTACAGTTCATGATGAAAAAATATTTAAAACAATGAATAGGGAAGATAATACAGTTATTTATGAGGATGGAGTAACACTTTTAAGGTATCATGGATATTTAGATAAAACTGAAGAGTATAATTTTAATAGAGACACTAATAGAATAGTGTTAGATAATCATACATTACATAATGCCATTGAATTTAAAGATATTAACTCAAATAAGTTAAATCAATTGATTATTGAAAATAATGATAAAAATATTTACTATATTGGTTGTGGAAAAGTAAATGATAATTTTGAAAAAATAGATACTATAAAGATTTCTGGAAAAAATAGTGATATTTATATTATTAAAAATAAGTAGTTAATTGAATTAATAATCAATTAATAGCGGTCTAGGTTATTGTAATGGGATTGAAAAAAGAATTAATACTTTATTTAATATTCGGCATTTTAACTACAATTGTTAATATTGTAGTTTATTTAATTTTTGCCAAGTTTTTAAATATTGATTATATAATATCTAATATTTTCGCATGGTTTTTTTCTGTTTTATTTGCTTATGTAACTAATAGAATTTGGGTTTTTGAGCGGAAAAGCAATAATATAATTAAAGAAGCAACTTTATTTTATGGAGGTCGGGTTTTTTCAGGAGTTTTAGATACCGGACTCATGTATCTATTTATTGATATATTGTTTATTAATGATTTTATATCTAAAATTATAATACAGGTCATTGTTGTCATTGTTAATTATGTTTTTAGCAAATTCATTGTTTTTAAATAATAAGATGCCTATTGTGGTATGATGTTTAGAAAAGCTTGCAATGCTTTCAAATCTTGCTTTTGAGTTCTAACTTCTGGTCTTGTAATAATTACGTTTTGTAAGATTAATTCAGTTCCAAGCATGCTAACAGTTCCAAATAAAGAACCTACACCATGAATAATGGATCATTCAATGCTGTTTGTTAATTCTATAATTTACTTGCCAACAGCACCATAAATTGCAGAATCTCACTGAACACTAGTTACTAATTTATTTACTTTTATAGCTTCAGCAATTATTCCCTTGCTTTCTTCTAAATTAAGATAAGCGCTGCTGTAAACTTCACAATCATCTTTTTTGGATTTAAAACTTATTTATTTTAATAGGCATTCGTCAATTTGGTTTTTTGTGAAGAGTGGATGAAATTTCTACATGGTATATAGTTTTATTTCAAATTATGCAGTTTTTCATTAGCTTCCTGTGAACATCCTCATTGGAATTATTTTTCAACGTTTTCTATTGCATATTTTACTGTTTCACTAGTATGTTCACAAAATTCTATGTAATGATTTAAATCAGCATTAACTTCATGAATTTTAGAAAGTGGAATTTCTTCATTAATATAATCATTTCTACTAATTGAAGTTTTAGTCACATTTTAATCTGTGTATGAAATGGGCAAAGCAGAAGGTTAATGAGATGATTTTAGAGTTAGGGTTTTGATTGCTTTTTAAACTATTTTATAACCTTAAATTATTTCATTGTTTATTTTAAAAACAGTTATATTAATTGAATTCTACTTTAATATTGTCAAGTTTTGTTTAATTAAATTTAAATACTTTTAAAGTTAATATATTTTGTATGGATTTGAATTTTGACTTTACCGAAAAAAGAGTAATTATTACTGCATTTTTCTGTATGGCATTCACAATCGCAAACTTAATCACTGTTAAAATCATAAGTATAGACTTTATAGGTATGCAAACTCCTGCTGGAGTTTTAATTTATCCTTTAGTTTATATTTTAACTAACGTAATTGCAGATGTTTATGGTGAGAGAACTGCACGTCGAACCATTATTCTAGGTCTTTGTGTAGATGTTTTATTTGTATTTATGACAACATTAATATTGTTCTTGCCTTCTCCATCATTCTATACTGGAGATTCAAGCCTTGCATTTGTATTTACTCAAACTCCAAGAATTCTTATAGCTTCTTACATTAGTTACTTAATCGGTAACTTTGTAAATGCAAGAATTACTACTATGGTAAACGCTGGCGAGGAGTATTCCTCTGTTAAAAACTTGGGGATTATTGCTTTAAGTGAACTAATAGATAATTTCATATTTATCGGTTTGGCATTTGTTGGAGTATATTCTGTAGTGGATATTTTAATAATGATTATTTCACATTGGGTATTAAGTTTAATTTGGAGTGCAATAGCTCAACCATTTACTTCAATGACTGTTAGGTGGGCTAAAAAAGGAAAATCTGTGGAAATTTAAATTTTTTAGGGATTTATTTTCCCAACTTTTTTTTATTTTTCAATCACATTTCTAAAAAGATAAATATTTTATACTTTTATTCAGAGATATATTAATAGTCAAAAATTATTATTTTATATTTGAAATAAGTTTTTACAAATTTTAGATATTTTTATATTATTAAATAGATTTTTTGGTAATTATTGATCAATTTATGAGAATTTTGTGATATGTATGGTTGAAGAAAATAGTAATATGATATTAGGTGTTGCTGATAAGCCATCTACACTTAGATGGATTTTACTTGCTATTCAGCATGTATGTGCAATGTTCGGAGCTACAATTTTGGTTCCAATTGTTGTCAATACAACGGCTGGAGCAGATATCTTGTCAATTCCGGTAGCATTAGTATCATCAGGTATAGGTACGTTAATTTACATTATTTGTACTCGTAATAGAAGTCCAGTTTATCTGGGAAGTTCTTTTGCATTCATCACTCCAATGGTTGCAGGATATGCAATAGGAGGTACTGGAAGTGTATTCACTGCACTGATGATTGTAGGTATAGTTTATATGATTATTGCTTTGATAATCCATCTTTCTGGTCCTGGTTGGATTAATAAGTTATTGCCTCCTGTTGTTGTAGGTCCAATGATTATGGTTATTGGTTTATCACTTGCTCCAACAGCTATTTCTGAAATTGGATTAAATTTAACAACTGTCCAATTGAACAATATATTGGTTGCATTTGTTTCATTTTTAACAACTGCAATTATTGCGATTCATGGAAAAGGAATTATAAGGGTTATTCCATTTTTATTAGGTATTATTGTAGGTTATGTTGTAGCGGCAGTATTGGGGATGGTTGATTTTTCACAAGCTTTAACAGCAAGTATTGTTGAAGTTCCAAAATTCTATCTGCCATTTATGCATTATGATTTAAACTTTGCAGCAGTTTTAACTATTGTTCCAATTGCTTTAGTAACAATGGTGGAGCATGTAGGTGACCATAAAGTATTAAGTGAAATTATTGGCCGTGATTTAATCGAAGATCCGGGACTTAATAAGACCCTTCTTGGTGATGGACTTGCTACATTTTTAGCAGCTGTTATTGGCGGTCCTGCAAACACTACTTATGGTGAAAATACGTCTGTTGTTGGTATGACTCGTGTAGCATCAACTCATGTTTTAGGTCTTGCAGCATTAATTGCTATTGTATTTGCATTTTCAGGACATTTGACAGCACTCCTAACAGCTATTCCGGCACCGGTTTTAGGGGGAATTTCAGTATTATTATATGGGTTTATCTGTGTAAATGGACTTAAAATCTTAATTAGTCATCAAGTTGATTTTAATAATACTAAAAATGTAGTAGTGGCTGCAACAATGCTTGTTTTAGGTTTAGGTGGGGCAACATTATCTATCGTGTCTGGTGATTTATCCATCTCAATATCTGGAATGTCTCTTGCAGCAATTATTGGCGTACTTTTAAATCTTTTAATACCGGAGGAACAGCATGAATGAATTTGTATTAAATCATCCATTGATAACTCATAAATTAGCTATTTTAAGAGATGAAAACACTGGAACAAAAGAATTTAGAGAATTAGTAACTGAAATCTCAACAATTCTTCTATATGAAGCAATGAGGGATGCAAAACTAGAAAAAGGAACAATCAAAACGCCGCTAGAAGAAATGGATACTGGAATGTTAAATGAAGATAGGTATGCATTTGTACCGATTTTAAGGGCAGGTATGGGTATGGTTGAAGGTGTTTTAAATGTAATTCCAAATGCAAAAATAGGTCACATTGGTCTTTATCGTGATGAGGAAACATTTCAGCCTGTTGAATATTATTATAAAATGCCTGATGGAATTGATAAAAGGGAGGTCTTTGTCATTGACCCAATGCTTGCAACCGGAGGAAGTGCATCAGCGACAATTTCAAGGCTCAAACAAGATGGAGTAACTGAAATTAAATTACTATGCATTGTCGCTGCTCCGGAGGGAATTAGATGTATCGAAAAGGAGCATCCTGATGTTAAAATATTCTGTGCAGTTGTAGATAGACAATTGAATGAAAATGCATATATTTTACCTGGTCTTGGGGATGCAGGTGACAGAGTATATGGAACGAAATAGTGAAGTCAAATCTTCACTTAATTTTAATTCTTTTAAGTGATGATCCACATAGGTGTTGTTTTTAAGATTAATTATATTTTTTTTTGAATTGTTTAAATAGTGTATAATTTTATTTAGATAATTTATACAAAGTTTGAAATTTTGAGTCATGTCGCATCCTTTTGATGATATGTCTGATTCATCTATTTTTGAGGCAAGATTTCTACGGGATTCATATCATTTTATAATTAATTTTTAGGCCGTTATACTAATGATATATCATAAATATGGTTCTTGGATGGATTAATGGCAATATTAATTCTATAATTGCGAATATGATGGTTAAACAAAAAGTTTTTATAAAATAATATTTAAATAATTGACTAGTTCTTGGAGGTTCTATTATGGATGAAAGAGTATATGATATTTTAGAATTTGCAATTGAAGGAAAAGAAGCAGTAAAAACAGTATTCTATTCAACAGATTCAACAAGTGGGTCTGTATGGTGTGTAAAACCAGGTCAGGAAGTAGCTTGTCACACTCACAACAATTCCGATGATATTTGGATTTGTATTCAGGGGAAAGGAGTATTCTACCCTGAAGTTGGAGATCATATTCCAATTAAAAAAGGTCAAGTTGCAGTAACTCCTAAAGGACTTTGTCATGGAGCTACTAATACTGGTGATGAAGACTTTATTTTTGTAAGTATTGTTGCACCGGTTCCGGCAGATTATAATCCATTATAATCTGATTTATTTTTTTTATTTTTCGATATAACTATTTGTATATGTCATTTTTTATTTTTATTATTAAACTTATTATTTTCATATTAAATTAATTTTTATATCTTAATTTTATAAAATATTGGATTTACTTAAAAATAATTAATAATATATATTATTAAATATTATATACTATATTATAAGGATTATTTTCAATATTTAATTCTTACAAATTGATTGTAAAGGAGGTGAAAATATGATAAATAAAAAGGTTATTATTGCATTGCTTGTGTTGGTTTTATTAACAATAAATTTTAGTGCGGCTAATGAAGTTGATAACTTAACTAGTGATGATTCGCCAACCAGCATTGATTGGGATGTATTAAAAACAAGTGATGTAATTGAAACAACCCTTAAAACTTCAGGTCAGATAAATACACGAATTACAGTTAACAGTACAGTTGATTTTGATGTTGTTGGAGATTACTTTAAAGTTAAATTAACAGACGCGGATAATAAAGCTTTAAAAAATACTAAAATCACATTCACTGTAAATGGAGTTAGCTATAACAAAAATACGGATTCAAATGGAATAGCCTCTTTTCAAATTAGGTTAAATGATGGCACATACAAAATTGTTTCTAAATTTGCGGGAAATTCTAACTACAAATCTTCATCCATTACAACTAAAATCACAATGGATAATACTCGTGAAGTTGCAAGTGGGTTAAGCAGCTCGGAAATCCAACAAATAATAGATAATGCAAAAATAAACAATGTAATATTATTTGAAGGTTCAAGTTATTCAGATATCAATCTTATAATCACCAAAAGTTTAATATTATTAAGCAATGTTGACACTACCTTAACAAGTTCCACAAATCCTGTGATTACAGTTAAAGGAAAAAGCGCATCCCTTACTACAGTCAAAGGATTCAAAATTAAATGCGGTGGTGATGGAATTAGTCTCAGAGATGTGGATTATGTAAAAATCATTAATAATGATATTGCTTCAGGTGGTGAAGGTATCGTGGCAGTAGGAACAAAGTATCTAAATATTTCCAAAAATGATATTTCCAAAAACACTAAAAGTGGAATAAGTCTTGCTGATTCAACTTATACTTATATTTTCAATAATAATATTAGGAATAATGGTGAAAACGGTATTCAAATAGCAAAATCTAGTCAAGTCTATATTCATGGAAATACTATTTCAAATAATAATCAAAACGGTGTTTATTTAGCTAAAAAGATCAATGGTGTAAATTATGGCCGTGGTCCGGATAACATATATTTAACTAAAAACACTATTTCGAAAAATGATTATAATGGAGTTCATGTTTATAATGCCAGAAATAACATCCAGATTAAAGGCAATTCCATAAAATCTAATACTAAAAGTGGTATTTCAATAACTTCTATTGGAAGCAACTCTATTCAATCTAATGTAATTGCAGATAATGCATATGTAGGAATTAAATTCAATGACGACTATGTAAAACCTAAAAATCAGGATATTAGTTATAATGCAATCATTGGTAATGGACATCGTGAAGTTGAAGCTAAAGAAACTTATTATAGTGAAAATGGTCAACGATTGGACATTGGGGATAATTGGTATGGGGGTGCTGGAGTAATTTGCCCTAAAATCAAATCAAACAACCTTAAATTTACTGTATCACAAATAGGAACTAATACATTCCAAGCTACTTTTACAGACTCGAACGGAAATATTGCAAGCTTGCTTCCAGATAGAACTTTATCCTATTGGATTGACAACGGCCATAAAGTTACAATGACAATTAGTGGAGGGGCTGCAACATTCAATGTCGATTTTTCAAATGGAGTCATTGTTAAAACCACTGTGGATGATGCTAGGGTGAATAATGCATATGATTCTAATAGCAAATCTACTTCTAAACCCATTAATGGTCAAACAACCAAATATTCCTATTCAAATATTCCCCATTATCAACTTTATGAGGATATAGGTAAAGAATATGGGAATGGTGAGGGTGGTTCAGGACAGGGTTCTAGTAATGGGAATAATGATAATGTGGAAAACAGTACTCGCAGTCAAAAACAAGATTTGAGTAATAATGTTAAAAACCAAGAAAATCATGTTTCACAAAATTATGAAACACAAGACACTACTTTTCAAGATAGTGGTTACGGAGGAAGTTCCGATGAGAGTATTTCGGGTTCTCAATCCAGATCTGTTGTAAAGCAAATATTGCTTGATGAAGATGATTTCTTTAGAGTCACCGGCATGTCATTCATAATATTGCTAATAATATTAACTGTTGCTTTTTATTATCGTGATGATATTAAAGAATTGAATTCCAAAAGATAATTATCTTCTTTTTTTACTATTTTTAACTCTAATTTTATAATAAATTATTTAAAACGATTTTTAACAAATATTATATTATATTACTGGAGGATTAATATGAATAAAAGTGATTTGAAAAGAGATTATTATATGCTCAAAGGACCACTTGCTAAAAAAGGTTATGATTGGTGGTGGCATTCTTTAACGGCTTACAATAAGAAAACTGGTGAAGAAAGACCATTTTTTATAGAATACTTTGTATGTAATCCAGCATTAGCTGAAGAAGAACCAACACTCGGACAATTGCCGGAAAACCAAAAAACAGGTAAAAAACCATCATATTGCATGATTAAAGCGGGAACTTGGGGTAAAAACCCTAAACAGATTCACAATTTTTACTCAATGAAATACTTTAACTGTCCTGATGATGAGTTAAATATTCAGGTGGGGGATTGTAGTTTAACAGAAACTCATATGAGTGGATTTGCAAGAGTTTCTGAAGAAGATGCTAAAAATCACCCGGAATACATGTGTGATGCTGGAGATATGATGTGGGATTTAGACATCGATAAGCAAATCACTTTTAATGTTGGATATGGTGCTAGTTCAATATTTAGAAAATTAAATTCATTCGAAATGTTTTGGCATGCTGAAGGAATCAAAACTCAATACAGTGGAACTATTTGGTTGGATGGGGAGGAATATGAAGTAATTCCTGAAAAATCATATGGTTATGCTGATAAAAACTGGGGAGGGGATTTTACCTCTCCATGGTTATGGATTTCATCATGCAATATGGCCAGTCTTATATCTGGTAAAAAATTAAATAATTCTGCATTTGAGGCAGGTGGTGGAAGACCAAAAGCATTTGGTATTGAAATTCCACGTAAATTGCTTATTGGATTTTATTATGAAGGCACTATGTATGAATACAATTTTGCAAGATTCTGGAATCTTGTAAAAATCAATTTTGACTTTGAAGAGGGAGATGAAGTTCACAGTTGGCATGTTAATGCAAGTAATAAAAACTCTAAAATGGAGTTAGTTCTTTATTGTAAACGTGATGAAATGATGTTATTTAATTATGAAGCTCCAGATGGTCAAAAGAGACATAATCGATTATGGAATGGTGGAAATGGTTGGGGTGAACTCAAATTATATAAAAAAGATGGAACTTTAATCGACCATGTAAAAATCGAAAATGCCGGATGTGAATATGGGGGTATGATGACGAATGATATTCTTTGATGTACTCGCATTAATTGTTGTATATATCTATATAGTAATTATTTTTATTGTGGCTGAAATGGTTTTAAAGACTAGGCCTGAAGTTTCACGTAAATTTTTACATATTATGATAGGTAACATGATATTTGCAATGCCATTTTTCTCAGATCCATGGGTAATGGTTTGGTTTTTAACACTTCCTATCACAATAGTGCTATTCTTCTTAACAGAATATTCTCCAATTAAAATTGACAATAGTGTAACCGAATCCGGACATGCTTTAGGGTTATTTTTTTATGCAGGAATATGGACTTTATTAATTGCAATATATTCTATGCTTTCACCAGCAAATGATTTTAAATTCTTTATTTGGATTGTTGCTTTAGCAATAGTTCCAATGGTATATGGTGATGGATTTGCAGCATTAATTGGTCAAAAATTTGGTAAAATCAAATACAAGGTATTTGGAGGTACAAAATCCATTGAAGGATCACTTACAATGTTTGTTGTAACAAATGTAATGAGTGTATTTGTGTGGATGGTTTTCGTTTCAATTGGATGTACAATGCCTGAATTTAATATTGTTAATATAATTATGATTTCATTAGTTGCAACGCTCTGTGAAGCATTTAGTTATGGTGGAATTGATAATTTGACAGTTCCAGCAATAACTTCTATTTTGTATTATTTAGTAGCTGTATTATAACTCCTACTAATCTCCTTTTTTTTTACATTTCAAATGTTTTTAGAACAATCAATAGCATAATGGCAATATTATTCAGCTATTTTTATAAATATCATCCACATGATTTGTTTTCTTATATCTAATCAATTCATCTATACGAAGATATTTTTCCTAAATTGGAATTTTTTCAATGGTTTTAATGGAAAATCCGGTTGATTATTAATGGTTTTTGAATAGGTATATAACACTATATGAATTTAAAAATATTTTTCATTGTCTTCTTTTTGCATTTCAGTTTGTATATTCTGCAGTTTAGTAAAGTTGATAATTACTCATTTATATATAGTTATAGTAAGTATTATTATCGAACTTAAATTGGAGACGATAATCATGTCGGATTCACGTGCAAGAGCTGAAGAGCGAGTTGATAAAAAAATTAAATTTTATAGAAATCTTAAAGCATATTTAATTGTTAATGCAATTTTAGCAGTTATTAACGGGTTTTCATCACCAAGTTTTTGGTGGGTAGTATTCCCATTATTTTTCTGGGGAATCGGAGTTTTAGTTGATTTCTTAAAAGCATTTGTATTTGTTGATGGTTTTGATGATGAGGAATACAGAGAACGTAAGATACAGGAAGAAATGGAAAAATTAAGTGATTAAAATATGAAAGTGAATTTGTTTGTTTCAAGAGATGTTGAAGAACCTTATGCTGATATTCACACCGATGAATTGACTGATAATATTACAAAAGCAATGTCAATTCTTGAAAATGAGGATTCAAATGATATGTTTGCTGTAAAAAAAAGGTTTGGATATTACTCTTTTAGAATTTGGGGTGATATTCATGTTTCGCGTGGAGGATAAGCAAGTTAATGTTTACACGCAAAACAATCAATATCAAATCAAAAAGCCATTATATCAAGTGGAGGAGGATTTGCCTTCAGATTTCATAAGAATTTCAAAAACAACTATTGTTAATTTGAAAAGAATTAAAAGGGTTGCTCCTTCACTTAAAGGAATGATGTTTATTGAACTTAAAAATGGCTTAAAGGATAACATCTCTAGAAAATATTTGCCTGATTTTAAAAAGGCTTTGGATTTATAGGTGATTAAATGAATATTTCAGATTTAATTAAACATTTGGCATTAGGTGCTTTTATTTGTCTTTTAGCAGTTGTTTTAATATCTCTTCATGCAGGGCCTCAAAATATTAGTTTTTCAGGTACTGAATTGATTAATTTGTTCCTTGGGGGCATTGTTATTGGTTGGGCATTTTCTTTAAGTGGATTCATATATGAAAAAGAAAATCTTACCATGCCTTTGCAGGTAATTTTCCAAATGCTTATAGGAATGACTGTATTGTTTTTAGTTGCAATATATTTAAAGTGGATGCCTACTAATTTAGGTGTTGGTCCAGTAATAACATGGATTTTAATTGCATGTGTATTTGCGGCTATTTCATGGTGTGGTTTTTATATATATTATTACTTACTTGCGAGAAGCTTAAATAAAAAAATTGTAAATAAGTAAATAGTTTTAACTATTTACTCTTATTCTTTTGTTTTCTATATCCAACTGATAATAAAATAACCATTGCCGCCATGCCTATGATAAATATTCTTAAAACAACATTAACTTGTTTAGATACTGAACTGTCAGGTTCATTTAATTCATAAACTTCTTTATCATTGCCATGGCTGGTTGTGTTTTCAATAATTATTTTATCACTGGAATTAACAATATGGAAATTATTATCTTTATCTATATTATCATTTTTACCAGCAATATTGGTTTTTTCTTCATTATTTATAATAGATTGGTTAATAGTGCTTAATTTAGGTTTACTTTCAATTGTATTCTGATTTGTGTGTTTATTATTAAATAGGCTTTTAAATTCATTAAGTGAATTATTTGGGAAGTAACTATTAATCAAATCACCGTATTTATCTAATAAATTTAAGTTTAAAATTTTTAATAAATCAGATTTAATAGTTGAAGTTACTTTACTTCTACTTGTAACATTGTTCGGATCTATTATGGATGAATCATTAGGATTTTCATCTCCCCAATCATTATTGTTAAATTTGGTATATAAATTTCCAATGTCGTCCCATTTAATAAATATTTCCCGACCATATGGTGAAGTGTTGTTTGTTATGAGATTGTCATGTACATTTATAATGGTTTTAGCATCATACATTGGTTGTTGAATGTAAAATGATCCGCCAGTTTTTTTCCCATTGTTGTTCATGATTATGGAGTTTTTAAGATCCAAGTTTCCAGAAACCATTACTGCTCCACCATTTGTTCCAGCGCTATTGTTTAAGAAAACACATCTATTGATGTGGGAGATGCCTGACCAACTATAATATGCTCCACCCCATTCATCAGCATGGTTGAACATAAAAATACAATCCTCAACATTCCCATATCCGGAAACACTAACCCGAATAGCCCCTCCATCTCTATGCGCTGAATTATTAATAAAAACAGAATTATAAATATATGAATCTGCATAGCAGGTTGTTATGGCTCCACCATCATGTTCGGCATGATTATTTATAAATAATGAATTATTCACTAACAGATAACCTTTATTTTCATCAGTTCCATAATTTGAAATGCCTCCAGCATTAACACCGGCTCTATTGTTGGCAAAAATACAATTATCAACATATACATGTCCAGTTTCAATAGATATTGCTCCACCAAATCTTTCACTATTTGCATTTGTGAATGTGATATTTTTAAATGTTATATGAATTGAGTCATTCATTATTATAAAAATACCAGATTTATTTTGTCCATCAATAATAATCTCTCTTGGATTGCCGTTTCCCTGAATTGTTAAATTTTTAGTTAGTTCAAGATGGTTAATGTAATATGTTCCAGGATTAAGTTTGATTGTTGCATGATTGTCACTATTTAAAATTTCTTTTTCAAGATTTAAAGTCGAATTTCTTAATATTTGATTATCATCTAATGAAATTTCATTCATATTCATAGTTGATGTTTGATTATCCTCCATTGCATTAACCGAATTTAAAGATATTAGGATAATTAGTAACATTAAACAATATGTTAGTCAATTTTATTTTTACCACTTCCTTTTAGGTTTTAAATATTCTTTTTATTTTGTTAATTTAATTTTTATACTTGTTATATAATAAGTTTTACTTCGATTTTTTTTAATTAAATATTTTTTTTTAATTATTTTTATATAAATCTATTAATTTTGTAAATTATTTAATATTTATAAGTTTTTATTAGTTATATTTTTATATTATTGGATAATTTTTTAGATAAATCCATTTTTAATCGTTATGAATTATATTTCATATTTTTAATTTTTAGTATATTTTTTTATTTTAATTAAATACTTTAAAAAAATAAATAAATAATTATATTAATTCAATATCTTTCTTTATATATTAAAATAAGTATTTAAAATAATTAATTTCATTTTTAATTTTATTTTAAGAATTTTCAAAATTTTCAATAAATAATAATCTTTATATTATATATCGATATAATATTAAATTAACTGATATTAATAAAGATGATATTGGAATGAATAGTTTTTATTTTTATTAGTTAATTTAAAAATGGAGAAATAAATTATGGATAACAAAAAGATTTTATTATCTTTCCTTTTAGTTGTTTTAATTGCTTTATCTCTTAGTTCAGTTTCAGCTGAAGACGTATCTGATGTTGTATCATCAGATGATGCTTCTAATGTTGTGGCAATGGATGAAAACTTGAATATCTCATCTGGAAGTGATAATGCGGATGTATTGGCTGCTAATCCTGTTGCACCTACCACTAATACTTCAGATGCTATTCAAACAGCAGTTGATACAGCTACTGCGGGAGGCATAGTTGATTTAAGTGATTTTGCGTCTTATGATATTAAGAATCATACTATAAAGGTTGCTGATAAAGATAATTTAGTTATTAAAGGTAATGGTACTACAACTATTTTTGGTTATGGCGACAATGATGGATTTTTTTATATTACTTCTCAAAATGTCACAATTCAAGGAATTAAATTTATAGATAACAATCCTAAAAATAATTTTACATATAACGGTACTGTAGCAGGTTTTGGTGTTAATTTCAATGGAGGATCTGCTATGGGTGGAGTAGTTGATAATTGTTATTTCAAAAACTTCAATCAGGCTGTTGTAGTTAAATCTGCAAACAATATCACTGTTAAAAATTCTTACTTTGATGGTGGTTATGCTACTAAACTTGTTAATGATCCTAGTGTAAACAAGGAAAAAGGCTCTAAAGTAATTAGTATTATGGGTTCTTATTTCGCCCATATTGAGAACAATACTTTTAATGGTTCAGTACTTGATGCAATTTCTATTGCAGGAGGTAGTGGAGATGCTAAAATCATCGGAAACAAATTTATAAATAATGTCTATTCAATTTTCTTCGGTGGAGCATCAACCGAGGGCACTTTTATTAAAAATAACATATTTGATACTTGCGGTTATTTTAAAGAAAATAGTATTTACTGGGACAAATTCCCGGTAATCAGTATTCAAAAAGCTGCATCTGGGGTTTACATTGACAATAACACATTTAAAGCAATCAATAATAACTTCTTAATTGCTGCTGAACAAGGTAACACTGCTCATGGTTATGCAAGTAGTCTTGGTGACATTAATGTAACTAATAACAAAGTAACTTTAAACAGTAGTGATGTTGTTGCAGGTTCTATCATTTTATTACATATTAATTGTAAAAAAAGTGTTTTAAACCCGTATGCTAATATTACAGTTACTGGAAATGATGTTGCTAAAGGTGTAAATGTCGTTGTTGTATGGTCTACTGAATGGGGTACCGAAAACGGCGATGATATTGTAATTCCTGCTGCTGATTTAGTTCAAACTCAAATTAAAGTAACCAATGTAAAAGACATGATAATTACTGCTACTTTAACAGATATTTATGGTAAGGCTTTAAACAACCAAAATATTACTTATACTATTGGTGGTGGAAGTGCTCAAACTATTACTACTAATGAAAATGGTGTTTTCACAATTACTGGACAATCTGGTAAAGAAGTTGCTATTAATTTCGCTGAAACTAGTAAATATGCAGGCTCCCAAACAGCAATTACTTTAAATACTAAGACTGTTACACCAACTTTAAAAACAACTAAACTCACTGCTCCTAATAAGACATTTAAAGTTAAAAAGACTAAAAAAGTTGTAATTACTTTAAAAACTGTCAGTAATGTTATTAAAGGTAAAATAGTCACTCTTAAAGTTAAAGGTAAAACCTACTATGGTATTACTAATTCTAAAGGTAAAGTCACATTTAAAGTTGTACTTAAGAAAAAAGGCACTTTCAAATACAAAGTTAACTTTGCTGGTGACGCTACCTACAAAGCAATATCAAAAACTGGTAAAATAGTTGTTAAAAAATAACTATTTTCTTTTTATTTTTTTAATTGGATGTTGTCAAAATTAATTATTTTGAACATTGTAGAAACCATGTTTAAATTTAGATTAATATCGAATTTTTTTGCTTTTTTTATTTAAATAATAACCTTGTAGAAACCCTCTTCTAAAAAACTTGTATGGCTATAAATGTTATATAATACATCTTTGAGTTTTGTTTCTTTATTCTGTAGTCTTGTACTTCTACTAAAATTAACGCCATTAAATTCTTCTTTTTATTACGGAAATTACGCTTTCAACATTCATTCTTCGTGCATAGACATCATGCCAGAAGATTGTAGCGCTATTTAATCTATAATGTCCTGTTGTCGCACCTTTTTTTTAATGGTATTTGGTCGAATGCTCCTACTTCTTCATTTTATGCATTTTTCTTATTTCTTCGGAAATCATATGGCTTTGTCTGCTAGTATGTAATAGGGGGTTTGTATGGTATTAATTGTCTAATTGAAGGTAATGCGAATTGTGTATCATGTTTTGGACTTTTATTTGCTGCGTAATTTTAGGATCATTCGTGTGTCAACATTTGATTGCAATATTGGTTTTTAATGTAAGCTTTTTCGTGATTTGCCTCTTATTTGTGCATAATAATTTTATCAGCATAGTCGCTTGTGTGCCCAGTTCCATCCAATGGCAACTAATTTTACATTCTGATGGATGCATAAAAATTAATTAAGTCATTTAAATCTTTTAATTATGGTGTCTGACATTCTTACAAAGAATTTTTGAATAGTTGTGAAGTGTGGTAGCTTATTAAGACCTAGGAATTTTCTTATTTTATCCATAAGTTCCAAACATTCAATTATCTCGCGATAGGTTGTCTTTAAATAAGTTTTCATTGCTAAAATAGTGAATAATTGTGGTTGATCGTACAAATGATTGCTGTAATCACAGGAATACTTTGGAAAAATCCATTTGGAAATAGTTATAGGTTAATTCAACAAAATTTAACAGCATATTTTCATGTTTAGCAATGAAAAATAGTTTTTCTTCTTGAGTTTCATTGTTAATTTTAAGTCCAAAATCCGGCTCTTTCAAAAACTTAGGGATTTAAATATCTGCAAGTTTTTTTATTAAAAACTTTTTCTTAATATTTGGAGTTATTTTTAATAATTTAAAGCTAATTTATCAGTTATTTTGAAAATTTTAAATGAATAGATTAATCGAATAAACTATTTATCACACAAGTTTTTGAAAGAGACAAGAGCCAATTGTTGGTTAATTTTATATATTTTTAAAATTAAATATTAATGTGGTTAATTTAAGTTAATTATCATTATTTGATGGTTATTTTAGTTTTAATTGCTTGAATTTGTTTAATTTATTTTTTTGGAGGTATTTATATGTATAAAAATATTGATAAATTATTTTTAATTCTAATATTTTTTTTGTCTTTTGATTATTATTGGTTCAGTTTCTGCTGCTGGCAATGTGGATAATAATTTATCTGCTAATTCATCGGATAATATGAAGATGGATAATAGTTATCAAAATGATAATATAGAAATTAATGATGAATGTAATGTTTCGGATAATTTCCATTATCAGAAATTTAATGATAAATTATTATTAAATCATGAAGATAATGGTAGTTTGTCTTTGTCAATCAATGATAATAAAATTTTGAGTGCTTCTACAACTTCAACTAAAATTGTTGTTAGTAGTACTTCTGTTGTTTATGGTGATTCATTAACTGTTTGTTTATTAACAAGTGCTAATAAAGCGGTTTCTGGTAAAACGCTTAAGATAACAATAAATGGTAAGTCATATAGTAAAACTACAAATTCCAAAGGATATGTGTATTTGCCGTTGAAACTTGATTCTAAAAGTTATTCTACTTCTATTGTTTTTGCAGGTGCATCAGGTTATGCAAAATCTAGTAAAACAGTAACAGTAAAAGTTACAAAAAGAAGTATAAAATTGGTAGTTAATAATGTGAACATGGTTTATGGTGATGGGAGTAGTTTTATTGTTTATTTATATGATAATAAAAACACGCCTCTTAATGGTAAAACTGTTTCATTAATGGTGGGTAGTGTTAGTTATGGTAGTGGAACTACAGATAATGCAGGTAAAACATCAATTAGAATTAATATGGATCCAGGAAAATATAATCCAACTATTAAGTTTAATGATGATAATTGTTATGCTGCTTCTAGTAAATCCTGTGATGTTAAAATAATGGGAAATTCTTCTAAAGCTATTTCTTTTGGTTTAGATGACATTGAAACATCTGCTTGTGAGATTAAAAAACATATTGAAAATTATCATAATTTGCCGGATAATTTGGTGATTTTGGGTTATAATATTTCAAAAGAACAATATCTTGATTTATAGTTAATTACTAAACTTTTGGTATAAATGTTTCGAGCCATTTGTCATAAACTTTTGTTCCAGAAATCGATTCATTATATGTTTTTATAGTTAATTCTTGTAGAAATTCTTTTGATTTAAGGTAATAATGTTTTATTTCTTTTTTAATTTGTCTCCATATTTGTTCGATTGGATTTAGGTGAGGAGAGTATGGTGGAAGGTATATTAGTTCAATATTAAGATATAATGCTATTTTTTTTGATAAATACGGATTTGTGGACATTGTAATTATCTAGAATTAAACATATTCTTTGTTCGGTTTGTATTTTTGTTATTATGTCTTCTTTTTGTAATAGGTTTAATGTTATTTTTCTTCTTATTTCTCTTCTTTTTTTCACATTATTGAGGGATTCTCTATTGCTGTGTTTTCCAATGATTCTAGTGATTGTGGATGTTGTATTGTCTTTATATTTTTTCTAATGTTTTTAAAATTTTTGCTGTAAAAATTTCATTATTTTCGTTATTTTCCATTAATAATTTGTTTATGTCTTTATCAGTTAGATTAACATTGGATATTATTTTGTTTAATATTTTTACTGTATTTTTGTTGTTTGTATTTGCTATTCTTAATTTTAAAAGTGTTATTGCAATTTCTGGTGCTGTTGATGAATTTGTGATTGTGATGGTTGAATTTCTATTTATTGTTAGTGGCCCTGTGGTGTTGATTTTGAATTTGTATGGATTTACAGTTTGTGTGTGTTTTGTTCCTTGTTTATATAGTGATTTTTGAGTATAGGATTCATTTTGGAATGATGCTTCATCAAATAAGACTATAATATCGTTTGTTGTTACGTTATATTCTTCTAAGTTTTTTTTTTAACTGTTCTTCAGCATCCAGGGGATTTTGAAAATTTAGGATATGCTTTGCTATAATTGTATCCTAATTTCTTTATAATTTTTCCTATTTGCTTTAAACTATAATTTACATTGAATTTTTCATTAACAAGTTTATGTACGTCTTTCATTGACATATTGGGTGTTTTTTCAATGAGTTTATCTAATTCAATTAGTTGATCATAAGTTAATTTTGATGGTCTTCCACCACTAAAAGATGGTTTTAAACTTTCTAATCCTATCAGATTCACATGTTTTAATCCATCTGTGAACTGTTTGGTAGGATTTTCCAATATATTTGCGGTATTAGTTATGGTATTTCCTTCACTAACTATTTTGACTGCAATTAGCCTTTGATAATACCTATGGTAAGCCACACAATTGCTGATTTCTTCATCCAAAGCGATTTTTGTCATTTTGTTAAAAACATTAATTTTAGATTTTCCAGACATATTTTATAATTTATCCGACATCTATAATAAAAGTTTGGTTAGTAACTATAAGTATAATTATTGTCTTTCTGTTGCTTCTTGCAATGTCAATAATATTAATATTGATTTTTGGAGATGCTGTGGATAATCACGTTGATTCACTTAGGCCAATTGGTATAATAGGTTTGGCTTTAGCTGCAGCTTTAGGTAAAAAAATATACGATAAACTTGTTTAAGTGGAAGCATTTTCAAATGCTTCACTTATTTTTTTTGTTAAACCCATAAATAAGGCATTGCAGCTGTTTGTTTTTAAAACTTAAAAGTCGGTAAATATAAAATGGCTGTTAATCAAAGGTTAAAACCAACTTAAATTTAAATAATTGTGTGAATATTATTTATCTTTATGTACTTATTTTCATTTCATTTTTTTAATCTTCTTATTTTTCCTTGTTTTTTTAATCAAATAGAAATATTTAATATATATCGATAGTTATATATGTATATATTGATAATTTCAATGTTTGAAAAAATAAGTTGAGGTATAAAATGAATTTTAATAAAAGGTTAGTTGTGTTGTCATTTTTATTAATTATATTTTTATTCATGGGGTCTGTCATGGCAGTTGATGGGAATATGGATAATAATTTAACTACTGATTCATCTAATATTAATTTAGAGGTGAATCAGGATGATGACATATTAAATGAAGACTTAAAAAATAATGATGATGTGTTGGGCAGTGTTAGTGAAAATAATTTTACATTGTCTTCTTCTAAAACATGGGTTGTTGATGAAGTTGAAGAAAATCACAATGAGATGACGGATTCAACAATTCAACTTGCAATAAATAAGGCTGGTGCTGGAGATACAATTATTGTCAATGGAAAAAGTTATGTTCATTGCCATTTTGTAATTGATAAAAAGTTAACAATTCTAAGCAATGTTGGAACTACTATGAAGGTTTGTCCAAGCAATACTCAAGGTTCAGGACATCATGGGATATTTTACATATCTCCAAGTGCTAGTGGAACAGTTATAGAGGGTTTTTCAATCAATAATGATGTTTCAAATGCAGATGATTATGGCGTTTTTGTAAATGGAGCATCTGATGTTATAATAAGAAATTGTACAATTGTCCACAGGGGTTCTTCAGATGCTATAAGGTTTGAAAATGCAAAAAATTCTTTAGTTGAAAATGTGACTCTTTTTAATGCTAACAATGGAATTAGAATTGTTGATTGTCAGGGATTCAATGTAAAAAATTCCAGCATTAAAAATTCAAAAATTGGAGTTAAAATAATCAATTCCATATCAACATCGGTTGCCTATAACGATATTTCCGGCAATACAGTTTCGGGAATTGCATTTTCAGGAAATGGTAAACATTTAACTGTAAATTATAATAATATTACAAGTAATCTTAATGGAATTAATTTGACTTGTTCTAACTATGCATATATTTTAAGTAATTACATCGCTTTCAATACAAATAATGGAGTTTATGTTGATTATAACATTACAAAAATCGAAATTAAAGGAAATTTCTTTAATCAGAATCATTTATGGGAAGTTTTCAATGATTTCCATGTTTTGAATATAAATGATGTATCTCTTAAGAATGTAGAAAGTTTAGAAGTAATTACAAACAATTATATGATTAACTATGGTGGAGGAGGTACTGCAGATATTGATAGGCCGGTTTGGACTCAGATTTATGAATATAATCCTAATATAGGGAATTATAATTACGATGAAAGTAAAGACGTTTATGTATATGTTGGAGATGGCAATGGCCAATATTACGGTCATCAGGGAATAATGTATTTAGGTTATGTATTTGAAATAAATGAATTTGTAAGTTGCCCGAATATTTATTACTCTCCAGCTAAAATATGGTCAAAAAGTGGAAACTATGAACTCCTATTAAGCAATATTAAACAAATTAAAAAAGGAATTTATTCAATTTCAATTGTAGATGCAAAAGGCAATATTGCAACTGACTTGAGCTCTGTTCCAGTAACATTTTATCTTAATAAGGTTGGAAATAGCGTTTCTCCTCAAGAGGGGGAGATTTATAAAACTGTAATGCTGGTTAATGGAACTGCAACTGTCAGATTTTATATGGATGAATTCACACAAAGCGGTAATGTTATAACGGCTGTTTTCCCAACACCTGGCACAACACTCGATGCTAAAGTATCAAAAACATTCAATGTTAAGGATTCTGAAATTCCGGGAATTCCATTAAACACTTCAATTAAAGTTTATAATTTAAACACCTATCCAAATTCAAATCAACAAATAATAGCTACATTAGTTGATCAATATGGAGCGGCTGTTGCTGGAGAAGTATTGACATTTACAATTAACTCGAAAACATGTAATGTTGCAACTGACAGTAATGGTCAAGCTAAAATAAAAATCTCTGAGTCAAAAGTGGGAAATTATACTCTGAAAGTAAAATACGAAGGGGATGATGTGGAATATAATGGCAATACTTCATCTGCCAGTGTTGTCGTTAAAAAAACAGCTACTGAAATGATTTCTTATAATTTGAATATGATTCCTGAAAAGGCTGAATATTTCTCAATTACTCTAAAAAATGCATTCGGTGGAGTATTAACTAATCAAAAAGTTACATTCAAAGTCAATGGCAAAACTTACACCAAAACCACTAATAATAAGGGTGTTGCAAAAGTCAAACTCAGATTTAATAAAAACAATAAAAATTATAAAATTAAAATCACTTACAAAGGATCCAACAAATACGCTTCAATCTCAAAAACAAATAAAATCAAAGTTAAATATTCTTCAAAAACCGCCAAGTTGATAACTCCAAAGATAACTATTCCTCCAAAAATCGCTAAATATTATAAAATTGCATTGAAAGATGGAAATTCAAAAGGAATAGCTAAACAAAAAGTTATTATTAAAATCAATGGCAAAAAATTCACTAAAAGGACTAATTCTAAAGGCGAGATTAAAATAAAAGTCAAATTTAGTAAATTAAAAACTTATAAAGTAAAAGCAGTTTATAAAGGAAGTAAAATATATAAAAAGGCTGTTTCTAATGGTAAAGTTAAAGTGGATAAAACAGCTACTTCAATCACTGCTCCCAGTATTTCTATGGTTCCTAATGAATTTAAAACATATTCTGTTACTTTAAAAGCAAATAATAAAGCATTCGCCAAACAAAGATTAACAATCAAAGTCAATGGTAACACTTATGTTAAAACCACTGATTCAAAAGGCCAAGCTAGTGTAGGTCTTAATTTTGATGGTGAAAATACATATGCCGTAAATGTCGTGTATAAAGGAAATAAAATTTACAAAGCTTCAAAAGCTACTGGAAAAGTCACTGTTTCAAAAGTAGCAAGTCGAATTACAAGTTATGATAAAACTTACTCTAAAAATAGTCAAAAAGATTATCGAATAACATTAAAGGACAAATCAGGTAATGCAATTCCAAGTCAATCTGTCATGTTTAAGATTAATAACCGAAGTTACAATAAAACTACAGATTCAAAGGGTGTAGCCAATATTGGTCTTGATAGTTTGGAAGAAGGTTCATTTGATATTGTAACCACTTTTGGAGGTACTTACAAATATAAATCAATTTCTAAAACTAATAAAATTAAGGTTTCTGGTAAATTAAACACAGTATTTGTTGATAACAATCTTCCAAATTCCGAAATTCAAAGTATTTTGGATGGTGCTTCAAATGGATCTGATGTTGAATTTTTAGGAGATAATTATTCATCCATTGCTTTAACTATTAATAATGCATTAAATGTTTATTCATCTCAAAATACTACATTAACTGCAAAAACAAATACTCCTGTATTTGCAATCTCGGGAAATAATATTAATATTAGCGGATTTATAATTCGGGGAAACTCTGATAGTGCAATATCTGTTAATAATGGAGATAATGTGCATATTTATGGGAACAATATTTCAAATATGTTGGACGAATCAAAAATGAGAAGTTATCTTAATGCAACAGTTAATATGCCTGGGTGCGGTGTTGAAATTTCCAATTCGCGTAATGTAGCTATAAGCAACAACACTATTAATTTGTTTGAAAGTGGAATCTTTGCTGAATACTCTTCAAATTTATTGGTCAATAATAATACTCTCAAAGAAAATAATTACGGTATTAAATATGGTTATGGTGTTGCAAATACCGAGATTCTCTACAATGAAATCACCGATCAAATTGGATTGTATATTATGACAGTTCCTGAAGGTCCAAGCGGCTATGGAATATTTTTCAATAATTCTGCTGTAAATGTAACTGTTAATCATAATCATATTTATTCAAATCATCTTGGCATTTCTCTTGATGCTAATCACACAACAGGTATTGTGATTACTCAAAACACCATAACTGATAATGTGTTAGAGGGCATTAGATTTAATGCAGGTTATGATTTAGCTCTAAATGCAGTTGAACCTCATGTAACTGATAATGCAATTTATAGAAATGCACGTGGTCCAAGCATGATGATTTTAGGTGAGTTAAGTGCAAATCCTGAAGGAATCTATGGAAATGGTTTATATAATGATGGGGATAAATTACAACTTGAAGCAAACTGGTATGGTACAAATAATTTGGTTACTTGGGATTATGATGCTGGCGTGATTGGTTATGGAACAATGTGTCCGAGAATTAATACTACAAACATCATTTTTAACATGACCCGTAACTCTCATGATAGTTACAGCATTGTCTTTTATAAAAATGGAGAATTGGCATCAAATCTTCCAGAGTTTGATATGTATGCAACATTAAATAAAGAAAATGAGAGTGCTGTTGAAGTTATTTTCAATGTAGTTAATGGAGTAGGCACATTTGCTTTAGACTCACAGAACTATATTGCTGGAAATAACACTATTGATATTTCCATTGGGTCTTTATTTTATTCTACATCAAGAGTATTTAAAGTAACCTATTCCTATGAGTTCATAAATGATGGGTGAACATGTTTTTAACATATTTGCCCTTTTTATTATTTCATGGATATAAAATATTTCTTAAAGCTATTTTTTAAAACAAGTATCATTTCATTGCCATTAACTATCATTAAATCAGTTGATATTAATCGAACTATTAAAATAATTAATCAGATATTCAATTTAATCAATCTCAAATCCGCACTCGGAACAGGTTTTATTTTGGAATTTCACAACTCCTTCACACTTGGGACATAACCATTTTTCACGATCCTCATTCATCATACGGCCAATACCCATAGTTTTGATACGTTTGGCGGAGTTTAAAGTATCCAAATTTTGTTTTTTAATATATTTTTTAGAATGTTTTTTAATCTGAGGGCATGGAAACTCACTGCAACGCCCGCAATAGCTGAAATTCTTTTTATCAAAACAAGCCCTAATTTTGCATTTTAAACTAGCTTTGCTTTTACCATCATTATTTATCAAGCATCCTCCACAAGGGTTTTGGAATCTTTCACAACTAATGCAGTTAATTCCACATGGGGCTAGCAATTTTGAATCTAAAGTTTCAGGCATTTTCATAAAGAAAGTTATATATTTATTCAATAATAAATATTACCTCATGAAAATTTTGATTGTTCAAGAGTCTGATTGGTTAGAGAGAAATCCTCACCAGCAACATCATTTGATGGAGAGAATGGCAGAAAGAGGTCATCAAATAAAAGTCATTGACTATCCTATAGACTGGCCAAATGATGATGTGGGCGGTTTGATTTATCACAAGGAAGTCCATGAAAATGTTTCAAAAATTAAAGAAGATACAAATATTCAAGTTATAAGGCCGGGTTTTATTAAAATAAAAGGTTTAAACTACGCAACATTGTTTTTTACTCATAAAAAAGAAATTGAAAAACAAGTTGAAGAATTCAGACCAGATGTGATTTTAGCATTAGGAATCCTAAACTCCTATAACGCTTCAAGAATTGCTAAAAAACACAATATCCCATTTGTATATTACTTTATTGATGTTATTTATGCTTTAATTCCAGAAAAATCATTTCAAAAACTTGGACAACGGTTCACTGAAAAAACCATAAGAAATGCCGATTTGGTTATTACAATCAATAAAAAACTATCCGAATTTGCTTATTCGGTGGGTGCAAAACATGATTCTACAATATTGATTGATGCTGGAATTGATTTGAATAGTTATGATCCTAATTTAGATGATTCAGCAATAAGAAAGGAATATGGAATTGCTCAAGATGATATCGTATTGTTCTTTATGGGCTGGATTTATGAGTTTGCAGGTATGAAAGAGCTTGCAAGAGCATTAGGTGAAAATAAAGACAAATATCCAAATTATAAGATTTTAGTTGTTGGAGATGGAGATGCATTTGATGAACTGTTAGAAATCCGTGACGAATATGGATTTGGGGATCAACTTATTTTAACCGGAAAACAGGCTTTTGAAAAAATACCTGAATTTTTAGCTTCAGCGGACTTCTGTCTTTTGCCTGCACATATTGATGAGCCAATTATGCAAGATATCGTGCCGATTAAAATTTATGAGTATTTGGCCATGAAGAAAGTGGTTATAGCATCTGAATTGCCGGGGCTATCAAAAGAATTTGGCTATGGAAACGGCATTGAATACATTCAAGAAGCTTTTGAAGTTCTCCCAACGGTTGAAAAGATTTTAAATGAGGGGAGATATGGCGAAATTGCAGGTAATGCAAGAGAGTATGTAAAATCTAATGATTGGGAAGTCATCACTGACAAGTTTGAAGAAGCAATGAAAAAATTGCTGTAATCTATTTCATGATAATATTTTCTTTTTTTATTTGTCTAATCACCCAATATTGACTATTTTTAATAGGATATTAAGTTTTTAAGTTAATTTTGCTGATTAATATAATATTTTAGAAAAGTTATTAAATAACTTACTGAATATATATTCTTATCGAAAATTATATTTGGGGATTATAATAATGGAAAAGAAAATCAAAGTTATAATATTGCTACTTGCTGTTTTAGTTATAATGGGAGTAGCTACACACTTATTTTTAACACCTTCGACTGTGGAAACTGAAGGCTCTAAAAATGTTACCGATATGTTAGGAAGAAATATCGAAATATCTGATTCTGTAAGTAATGTGGTGGCAACCAGTCCTCCAATGACTACTGTGTTATATATGATTGCGCCGGATAAACTTAAAGCCGTAAACTTCCAATGGACAGAAGAGGAATTAAAATATGTTCCAAGCCAATATCAAAACTTCCCAGTTGTGGGGGGATGGTATGGTGCACAGGATGGAAATTATGAGGAGTTTATTGCATCAGAACCTGATATCATTATAGAGTCAATTGATGAAGGCGGCGATGGTGATGCATCAACTGTTGAAGAGCGTCAGGAAAAATTTGGAAAAATACCTGTTGTTGCAGTTAAAGACACTACGGATGTGGAAAAAATAGGAGAGTCCATTACATTTATGGGGGAAATTGTCGGGGCTGAAGATAAAGCCTCTCAGTTAAATGATTTCAACAATAAATATTTGGATTTGGTTCATGACCGGGCATCTAAATTATCTGAGGGTGATAAAAAAACTGTTTATTATGCTCAAAGTGATGATGGACTTCAAACAAACCCATCCGGATCTAGTCATGGTCAATTAATCGATTTGGTCGGTGGAGTCAATGTTGTTGATTCTTTAGGTCAAGGAAACACTACCTCTGGTGTTCAAGTATCGATAGAGCAAGTAATTAGTTGGAATCCGGATATAATCATTACAAATGACCCTGAGTTTTACGCAAGTGTTTATAATGATTCTAATTGGGGGAAACTTGATGCAGTTAAAAATCATGAAGTATACTTATCTCCACAATCTCCATTTAAATGGTTTGATAGGCCTGTTGGAGCAAATATGATTATTGGAGTTCCATGGGCTGCAAAAGTAATCTATCCTGATGATTATAAGGATATTGACATGGTTGATGCAACTAAAGAATTTTACTCCAACTTTTATCATATCGATTTAAGCGATGATAATGCAAAACAGATTCTTTTAGATTCAGGACTCAAGGAATCAAATTTACAGTGATTTATATGGATAGCGAATCAAAAGAGATTATGGGCATCATACTTTTAATCTTTTTTCCAATAATTTTATTTTTTGCTTCATTTTTAATTGGAAGATATCCGATTGGTCCATTCGATGTGATTAGTACATTATTGTCTACAATATTTCCATCTCTAGAAGTATCTCCGACTATTACAACAATCGTATTTGAAATAAGGCTTCCAAGAATAATTGGAGCAATTGTAGTTGGAGCATGCCTTGCAATTTCAGGAGCAGCTTTCCAATCAATATTCAAAAACCCCCTTGTTTCATCTGATTTGCTTGGAGTATCAAATGGTGCAGGATTTGGAGCAGCTTTAGGAATTTTAATTAGTGGAGCTAATATAATCACTCAGATATTCGCATTTCTTTTTGGGTTAATTTCAGTGGCAACTACATATTTCATATCTAGAACATATAATGCGGGAGGAATACTTGTACTTGTACTGTCGGGGGTTGCAATTTCGGCATTTTTCAATTCATTGATTTCCGCGATTAAATTCATCGCTGATCCTGATGATAAGCTTCCAGAAATTGTTTATTGGCTAATGGGATCTATAGCTTCCATTAATGCTGATAAGCTATTCATGATTGCAATACCAGTTATCATTGGATTGGCAATACTGTTAATTTTAAGATGGCATATGAATTTACTTGCAATGGGTGATGAGGAAGCACAATCCCTAGGATTAAACCCTTCAAGAATTAGATTTTTAATAATCGCAGGATGTACTTTACTGACCTCGGCCGCAGTATCAATAAGCGGTATCGTTGGTTGGGTTGGTTTAATCATTCCTCATATGGCCCGTATGATTGTGGGGCCTGATAATAGAATATTGCTTCCAGCATCATTGAGTTTAGGTGCAAGTTTCCTATTGTTAATCGACAACATATCTCGCGCAGTCATTGCTATTGAAATTCCAATCGGAATCCTGACAGCTATCATAGGCGTTCCAATATTTTTATACTTACTTAAACAGGGGTATTCAGAATGGTCATAGACAATAAACTCTTTGAAGTTAAGAACATATCATTTTCATATGATGATGAGGAGATTTTTTCAAACATTAGTTTTTCAGTTGATAAAGGTGACGTATTATGTATTTTAGGGCCGAATGGCACGGGAAAAACCACATTAATCAAATGTCTCAATGCTTTGCATGATATTGACACGGGTGAAATCCTAATTAATGGCAAAAATATGAAAGAATTATCATTTAGAGAAATATCCAAACATATTGGTTATATTCCCCAATCTCATGTTCCTTCATTTCCATTTAAAGTGTTTGATGTTGTTTTGATGGGTAGGGCACCTTATCTTAATTTAACCGACTCTCCTAAGGAGGAAGATGTTGAAATCACTTTTGATGCTTTGAAAACTCTTGGAATTGAAGATTTGAAAAATAAAGAATACACTAACTTAAGTGGTGGAGAACGCCAATTAGTATTTCTTGCAAGAGTACTGTGTCAAAAACCAGACCTGTTGATATTGGACGAGCCAACTTCACACTTAGATTTTGGAAATCAGATTAGATTATTGGAAATAATTGATAATCTTGCAAAAAATGGATTGTCAATTATAATGTCTTCGCACTTCCCGGATCATGCATTTTTAAGCTCGACAAAAGTAGCTATTATGAAAAATAAGCAATTTATTGATTTTGGAAGTCCTGAAAGTGTTGTAACCGAAGAAAACTTAAAGAAGGCATATTCAATTGATGTTAAACTCATTGAATTGGATGACAGTCGAAAAGTCTGTGTACCAATGAAAACAGATTTAAAATTAAATTTATAAAGACGATATTATGAATGAAAAAGATTATGATGAACAATTAGAAAAAGCTGCGGAGTTTCACGGCCATATCTGCGGCGGAATAGCTATTGGAACAAAACTTGCAATGTATGGCCTGGAATTGCTTGGAATGGAATTAAACCAAAGGCATAAAAATTTAATAGTATTTTTAGAAATCGACAGATGCATGTCTGATGCTGTTCAATCAGTCACTGGATGTTCTATGGGTAAAAGAAGTCTAAAACAAATGTATTATGGTAAATTTGCAGCAACATTCTATAATCAGGATACTGGTGAAGCCTTAAGAATTACCGATGCTGATGCAAATAAAAAATTCAAAGATGAAGAAACTAAAGGGGAAATGATTGCCCGTTTTAGAAGAACACCTCCTGAAGAGTTATTCAAAGTGGATAAAGTTAAAATTGAGCTATCCAAAGGGGATATGCCAGGTAAGCCTTATACCACAACATTTTGCTGCCAGTGTGGTGAGAAGGTTTCTGATGGAAGGCACGTTATTAAAAGAGGTAAACCTTATTGTATTTCCTGTGCTGAAGGTTCCTACTACGAACTAATTGAAGAATAGATATTCATGTTGTAATTTATTTATTCTTTAATATTATTTTTTTCATCATATTTATTAAAATTTTTACTTTATTTTGTTTTTTCTTCGTTTTTAATAGTTTTTTAGTTAATTTAGTTAATTTAAAGATATTGATTTATATTTTAATTATTTCTTACGATATGTTTATATATTCAACTGGATAATATTTAATTAGATAAATTAATATAGGTTTGAAAAGAATGGATTTGATTGGGGGATATTTATTAATTCTTTTAGTGTTATTCACAGCAAACATTGCTTTGATACTCGGAAACTATGAATTTAATAGTTCTAAGTCAATATTGATGTCATTAATATTTTCGGTTATTACTTTTGCCTTAATGTATCTTTCAAATTATTTAAATGCTGGCTTGTCATTCATATTGGATTATTTAGGATTAATATTCCTGATAATTGCAATAGTGATATCTGCTTCAATGATACATTATTCTAAAACAGATGATTTTAAACCCGCTTTATATTCGATAGCTACAATATTTTTGATATCTGCTGTTTTATTTGCATCTCAAACAAATTTGGACTTTTTAAACACAGCGTTATATTCTATATTCAGTTTTATAATCATTTTTATTGTTTATCAACTCACTAAATTACTGCATCATGCTAAACGACAGTATCCAGTAATAATTGGAGAATATATGTCATTGTTCGCTGTTTTGATGTTTATTTTCGCATTGACCTATAATTCAACAAGAAATTTAGATTACACAATGTTCAGGTCATTTTTAATACTGACTCCAACATATCAGTTAATCTATGTTATTATAGGAATAGTTGTTGTTTTAGTCATTGGTGTTTTAATAAATGATACTAAAGGGGGAAATTCATGATAATTCAGGGAACTGAAACTTTAACATCATTAATTCACATAATCTCTGAAAGTTTACTAACGCCGGTGGTGATATTGCTTATAATTTCAATAATCATTGTAATCTTAGCATTCGGAGGACTAATTAATGAATTTATTTCAAGAAAAGCAATTAAATCAGGTGATTTGGAAGATTTAATCCGAAGAATTTCATTTTCAACTAATGTTGATGAAATGAAAAATGAAATAAATAATAGTGACTTATTCGATTATCAAAAAGAAATATTGACTAGAATAGCTAATAATTATGATATTGGGCCTGATGCAAGAAAGGCATTGGCAGGAGAGTTAATATCTGCTCAAGAGACAAAATTAATTAAAAAAACTAATAAGACAGATATTTTAGTTCGTGTAGGTCCTATTTTAGGTTTATTAGGTACTTTAATACCTTTAGGTCCGGGTCTTGCAGCACTTGGAACCGGGAATATTGCAACTCTTGCCCAATCTTTAATAATTGCATTTGATACGACTGTCACCGGATTATCTGTCGGTGCTGTTGCTTTTTTAATTTCTAAATATAAAAAACAATGGTACGAATCTGAATTGATAGATGTTGAAACTGTTTGCGAAACAGCTCTTGAAGCTATTAATAAATGGTGATGATATGCTTAGAAAAAAAAGAAGAATTTCAGAATCTGCGGATGATGATCCGATGGGAGGATTAAGTAATCTTTCAGATGCAATGCTTGTTCTTGCTTTAGGGTTTTTAATTTTTGCAATACTGTCATTGTCCGCTAATCCGGATATGATTACCCAATCTCAAGCAACCCAGGATGTTTCAACAGCTGATAATTTCACTCAAAATTACTCTGATGCTGGTGGAGGTCTTGAAAATAGTGGCTACAGTGAAGTTGGAAAGGTATATGAGGATCCAACTACAGGCAAGCTTGTAATGGTATCGGGTTAAATTAATTTTTTATTTTTTAATTTTTTCTTATTTTTCACCAATTTTACGATATATTTATAAATACATAAAACAAATATTTGACTACTGTTATTTTAATGACAGTTTCAAAATACTTTTTTTGGGATAAGTTCCCATATGGATGTGGCCTTCATGGCTGAACAAAAGGTGTTATTATGTACAAATATATAAGAGATGCATGGAAAAACCCAGATGAGTCTTACGTACGTGAACTCATGTGGCAGAGAGCTCCTAAATGGAGAAGAGAAAAAGCAGTTCAAAGAATTGAAAGACCTACTAGACTTGATAGAGCTAGAAGTTTAGGTTACAGAGCTAAAAAAGGATTTGTTTTAGTTAGAACTAGAGTAAGACGTGGTGGAAGAAGAAAAACTCGTCGTTTCAATGGTCGTAAACCTAAAAGAATGGGTGTAAACAAAATTACTCAAGCAAAATCTATTCAAAGAATTGCTGAAGAACGTGTAGCTAAAAAATACCCTAATTTAGAAGTATTGAACTCCTACTGGGTATGGGCTGACGGAAAATATAAATATTTTGAAGTAATTTTAGTAGATCCGCAAAGTCCTTCTATCGTCAACGATAAAAAAATCAATTGGATTTGTTCCAAAAAGCATACTAACAGAGCTCTTAGAGGCTTGACTAGTGCTGGTAACAAAGGACGTGGAATCAAATCTAAAGGAAAAGGCTCTGAACAAGCTAGAAGAAGAAAATTATAATTTTCTTCATTCCTTTTTTGATTAAAATGATTCATAATATTAAATTTAGAGTTTTCGTATATGAAAATGAAAGCATTGATGATATTAATCAAGCTATTTTAAACTTACTTCCTGAAGCTGAAATTGAAGTGGAAGAAGCTGAAGGATTACTTGAAGATAAAATATTAATTTTATCTGGCGAAGTATCTAAAAAAAGATACACAAGAACTTTTTTTAACACACTTATTGAAAGTGTTGATTTGGATAAATTAAATGAGGATTTAGAGCGTAAAATGGATGAAAAAGGAAACTGGTTTTTAAGATTTGATAAATCCGACGCTCTGGATGAAAAATTAACTGTCCTGGATAAAGGTGATGCAATACATCTTAAAATTAAGATTACTGCTTATCCTGCAAAAAAACAAATTGCAGTTGATAAAGTTCGTAATGCTTTTTTAGGTGATGGTTAAATGGAAAAGAAGAGTTATTATTTATTGATTCTATTAGTTGCACTTGTAATCAGCATTGGCGTATTCTGGTTCCAATTTAATAATGATGTGGCAACTCTCATAATAATTAATGAAACTGAAGTTGTGGAAAACGAATCTTTTTCTGGAATGTTAATGGATGCATATGGTTATGGCGTTCCAAATCAAACAATATCTTTTCACAAACCCAGTTATGAGATAGGAACATTAGTTGTAGCTCAAACAGATGAAAATGGTGAGTTTACAATAGAACATGCTGATTATTTGCCGGATAGGCAAAGTGAAAATTATTATGGCAACTTTACATTTGCAGGTAATGGAAAATATCAGGGATGCAAATATGAAGGAACCGTTGCTGTTGGGGCTAAATAGTTATTTATAATTCTAAAACAAAACTATTATTATATTTGGAGGTATATTATGAAAGGCGAAATATATTATGGAAAAGGTATTAATCAGTTAAAAGACAATAATCCTGATTTATATGAGCTTGTAAACGCTTTAAATGAAACTTTATGGAATGGTAAAACTTTAGATTATAAAACTCAAAAATTAATAGCTATCGGCATTACCGCTTCTCGTTCAGATGCAAAAGCCACTAAAAATCAAATACAAAGTGCTATTCAAGAGTTGGACATTACCAAAGAAGAAATAGTGGATGTTTTAAGAATTGTACTATTGACTTCTGGCATGCCCGCTTTTTCTAATTCTTTACAAATATTGAATAGTGTTGTTGAAACAATAGATAAATAAGTTATCTATTGTAATTTCTATTTTTTTTAGCTTAATGCCTGTGCAGTTATTTGCAATATAAAATATCCAACAAATAAAATCATCCCATAATTTAAAAACATTGTTTTAAATGGGTATTTCAGTGGAATTTGAGTTTTGATGCCATTAAACCTTGCTCGCTTAAAGTCTTTAAGTCCGTAAATTCCTATGATGAAAAATATTAATACAAATAGGGTATATCCGATTACAATTATCAAATCAACTGTACTGTAACTATTTTGAATATTCATCAGGGAGCTTGAAAAGATTAAACTGACTACTGATCCCATTATATTAACAATAGTATGTAATATTATGGTATATGTAACTTTTCCGGTTTTAATATATACATATGCGAAAAATCCGCCAAGTAGCAATGTATAAAAGAATTGATTTAAATTACCATGTATAAGTGCAAATAATACTGCAGATAATATTATCGACACTTTAGCACCATATTTAAGTGTTCTATCAATTAATAATTTTCTAAAAATTAATTCTTCAAAAATGGGAGCCATAATTCCCAGCAATATTAAGTTCAACCATATGTTTGTATTATTAACTAGGTTGTGAACTGGATTTGCAATGTCATTTTGTATTGCACCGCCCAATAGTGCGGTTATGCCTAATCCAATTTGATTTCCAATCATCATCAATACACATGTGATTCCGATATATATGATAAATTTTTTAGCATCAACACTTCTTTTTTCGATTTCCACATGCTCTAGTTTATTCATTAGCCAATAAATTATTGGAAATGGAAGTATATAACAAGCTATTGATGATAATATAGTTTGCATATTAATGTCATTTAAATATTCAGGTTGTATTAGAGATATGATATTCACCAGAATTATTTGAAAAATCAAGGTTAATATAACATATATTAAATAATTAGCGCCTATTTTTGAGAAAAACTTTTTGTTGATATTCAATTTTTCACCTATATCATTTTTTGAATTTTGCATTATATATGTTATTCGTTTAATATAAGTTTAGGCATTCCAAAATATTTATATACTATGGAAAATAAAATTAGGAATACCTAAATATTATGGGAGGGGTGTAATTTGAGAGGTAGATACGGTGCTGGTAATTCAATATCTGCATTAGAGATTGGAATGCATATATTTTCCGAATTTTTAAAATCATCACATAAGTCAAGATGGCGTATTGGAAATGAAATTCAAAGATGTTCCTTATGCGGTAGATGTCAAGCAGTTTGTCCAGTTAATGCCATTACCGTAAGTGTACATAATAAAACTTGGACTTTAAATAATAGGAGATGTACTCAATGCCTTAATTGTGCTGTTAAGTGTCCGACTCATTGTTTAACACAAGTCCGTTTATAAAATTTTTAGGCATATAAAAATTTTATTTCTTTTTTTACTTATTTTTATCACTCTGTTATATAAAAAACTCCATATTATCCGTTTAATTTATATATAATGATTTTTTAACATATTATATGTAGTTAACTTGGTGTGTAACTTAAAATTTCGGAGGGTTGTTATATGGGTCACAGACATAGACGCGGTAGATCACCTAGTTTATTTCACTTACGTCCACGTTCTACTCTTGGATTGGTTCGTGATGTTGCATTAGGCGCATTTATTGTTCGTGAAATAATTAAAAAATAATTTAATTATTTTTTTCGAGTATTTGCCAGAATACATTTATTATTCTTTTAAGGTTAAAATATGATTAATTTTGGCCAATGCTCGTTTTGGATTTCTTTGATATGTTAAGTATTTCACATGATTGTCATATATTTTTTTTGAAATTCATCTTATTTTTATTCATAATTTTCCATGTTTTTTTGGGTATAACTAAAAATCTGTCATGTTTTTTTAGGTATAATTAAAAATTAAACCGTTTAATTTAAATATGAAGAGGAAGTTATTTATTAATAGTATAACCAGAAGTTATACATTTAAGGCATTTTAAATTTAAATTAGCTACTTCATGTTTTTACATGATTTTACCTCAAGTACACACCTTTGCTTTTTTAAATTTCATGCCTTTTATTGTTCTTCCTGTTTTTAAGCATTTTTTTAAGTTTAAGACATTTTTTGGCATTGCTAAAAATTATTTTGATTCACGTAAATTATTTTTTTGTATAACTAAATAAAAATCCTTTGTTTGACCTATAAGGGTCTTAAAAATCGATTACTTTATATAATATGACTAATTAATATTGTATTGTCAGATAACTCATGTAAACTCAGTATAGTTTTTAGGTTTACATAAGTTTTGAGATCAGGTTCAAAAAACTTTCTTGCTGAGTTGGAAGTATTTTGTTTCCAGTTATAAAAAATGAATATTTTAGGAAGTCCTAAAATATTAAATATGTTTAAAAACAAACTATATTTAATTGAAGTATTCAAAACTTCAGTTAATATAAAAATTTAAAGGATGGTATAAAAATGAGACGTGAAGATATTATTAAAGCAACTGTAGAACATAAACATGCATTAATTTTTGCAGCAGGAATTGCAACAGCTATTGTAGGTAAAAAAATAATCGAATCTAAAACTGTTAAGGATGCTGCAACTAAAGGAATGGCAACTGTAATGTCTGCTAAAAAAGATGCTGAAGAATGCTTCCAAAATATGAAAGAAAATGCTGAGGACATTGTTGTAGATGAAAATGCTGATGTCAAAAAAGAAGTTTATGTTGAATCAAAAAAATAGATGATTAATTTTTTTTAAGTGATAAATATGAAATATCAAGTAATGCATGATAGTGGACCTCGTTTAAGAGTCCGTGCTGGTCAATGGGCTTTCACTAAAGAAGAGGGCTATGGTCTCGCTTCATTACTTTTAGATCAAGATTTTATTCATGATGTTTTCACTTCTTACAGAAATGGTAGTATTTTAATTTATTATGATGGGGAAGTTGAAAACAAACAAAGGATATTCGATATTTTAGACGGAATCACAATCGATGATTTATTTGAAGCCGAACCAACTCAAACTCAAGTTTCAAAAGAAATTACTGATGATTTCTATTGGAACATAAGTGGAATGATTGGACGTAGGTTACTTGGAAAATGGTTCTTGCCTATGCCAATTAGAAATGCAATAACTTTATATAGGGCTATAAAATATATTTGGAACGGTTTGGATAGTTTGACCAGTTTCCGTGTCGATGTTGCTTTACTTGATGGTGCTGCAGTAACTGGTGCTTTATTACAAGGACAATATGACCCTGCAAGTTCCATGATGTTCTTATTATCCATCTCCGATGAACTAGAACATTATACTGTACAAAAAGCTAAAAGTACATTAAAAGATAGTTTGGCTTTAAATATTGATACAGTCTGGCTAGTTGACGATGATGGTGAAGAGAAACAAGTTCCAGCAATGGACATTGATAAGGGAGATAGAATTAAAGTTCGCATGGGCGATGTAGTTCCTGTGGATGGAAAAGTAGTTGATGGTGAAGGTATGGTTAATGAAGCTTCAATGACTGGAGAACCATTGGCTGTTCATAAAACAAATGGAAAAACAGTTCATGCGGGAACTGTTATGGAAGAAGGAAACATTGTTGTTGAAGTTTACTCAATGAATAAAGAGACTAGATTAAACAAAATCATTGATTTAATCGAAAACTCAGAAGATCTAAAAGCTGAAACACAAGGCAAAGCTGAAAGATTAGCTGATTCAATTGTTCCATATAGTTTCCTTGCCACTGCTTTAACATATTTAATTACAAGAAATGCATCCAAGGCACTATCAGTACTTATGGTCGATTTCTCATGTGCAATTAAATTAACTACTCCATTATCCGTAATTTCTGCAATGCGTGAAGCATCTGATAATAGAATGATGGTTAAAGGCGGTAAATTCCTTGAACACTATGCAAATGCTGACACAATTGTATTTGATAAAACCGGAACTTTAACTAATGCAACTCCAAAAGTTGTTGATGTAATTCCAATGTCTAGAAGATATAAGCGTGATGAAATCTTAAGAATGGCGGCATGTATTGAGGAACACTTCGCACACAGTATCGCTACATCTATTGTAAATCAAGCTGCAGAGGAAGGTCTTAAACATGATGAAGACCACAGTGAAGTTGAATATATTGTAGCTCATGGTATTGTAACCGAATATGATGGTAAACGTGCAGTAATAGGATCCAGACACTTCTTATTTGATGATGAGAAAATTAAATTAACTAAAACTCAAGAGAAAAAAATCGAAAAAGAAGCCGCAGAACACTCTGTAGTTTATTTAGCTATCGATGGTAAACTTGAAGGATTGATCTGCATTGATGACCCTGTGAGGGAGGAAGCAAAATATGTCATTGAAGAGCTTAAAAGCTTAGGTATTGAAAATGTCATAATGCTTACAGGAGACGGTGAAAGCGGTGCTAAGGCAGGAGCTAAATCATTAGGTATTACCCAATACAGATCTCAAGTACTTCCAGAAGACAAATCCAGAATTGTTGAAGAACTTAAAGCTGAAGGTAAAACCGTTATCATGGTTGGTGACGGTATTAACGATTCACCAGCATTGGCAGCCGCTGATGTATCAGTTTCAATGAAGCACTCTTCTGATATTGCCCGTGAAGTAGCTGATATTTCATTATTGTCCGATGATTTATATGATCTTGTCACTTTAAGAAAGTTAAGTGTTGGAATGTTGGATAAAATTAATACTAACTACCGCAATATTCTTGTATTCAATGGTTCCCTTTTAGTTTTAGGAGTTATGGGTTTAATTCAACCTGCAACATCTTCCATGTTGCATAACTTATCTACAATGATATTCGGTGCAATGAGTACTAAATCTGTATTATCCGACAGAGATATTTCAAATGATATTGAAGTAGAAGCTATTCAGGTAGCTGATGCTTCATAATTTTTTTTTAAAGTTTTTATATTATTAAATTAATAACTATTAGTGTGTAAAAATTTTAATTAAGTGATGTAATGTTTGAAAATTATAAAAATAAATTCATTCCATTAATTTTACCAATCTGCATTATAATCTTCTGGTATTTAATTACTGAAGGATTAAGTATGGTTAGTCCATATATATTGCCCGGTCCGATTACAGTTTGCGAATCTGCCTGGAAATTAATATTAAATGGCAAACTTCTTGCAAATACATTAGATACTTTATATAAAGTGTTCGGAGGTCTAATTTTAGCATCTATTATTGCAATTCCTTTAGGAATTTTACTTGGATGGTATAAAACCTTGGAGGACATTGCAACTTTGATAATCAGTGTTTTAAGACCAATTCCTCCGGTAGCATGGATTCCATTTTCTATTTTATGGTTTGGTATAGGTATGTTTCCTGCAGTATTCATTATATTCATGGGATGTGTCTTTCCGATATTGGTTTATACAATTGATGGAGTTAAAAGAACTGACAAAGTTTTAATTGAATCAGCTCAAACTTTAGGAGCTAATGATTTGAATGTATTAAAAAGAGTAATATTGCCATCAGTTGTCCCTTATGTTATTTCAGGACTTAAAGTTGGAATTGGTATTGCTTTAATGTGTACTATTTCTGCTGAAATGGTTGGTTCAAGTAGTGGTTTAGGTTATATGATTCTTACAGCAACAAGTTTATTCGATCCAGGTACAACAGTTGTTGGTATGTTAGATATTGGGTTAATTGGTATCATATTTGATTATGTATTCACCAAAGCTCAAGAGAAGATATTCTGGTAGGTGTTAAGTATTCCAATTGAAATTAAAAATATTAATAAATCTTTTAATAGTAAAAAAACTAATAAGTTATCTGTTTTAGAAGATATTAATTTAAATATTGATGATGGGGAGTTAATTTGTCTTTTAGGCCCATCTGGCTGTGGCAAAACAACTCTTTTAAGATTGATTGCAGGTCTTGAACAACCTACCTCTGGGGAAATAATTGCTAATGGAGAAAAAGTTACAAAACCTTCAGGGGATAGAGCGGTAATTTTCCAGCAATACTCCCTATTTCCATGGTTAACAGTATTGCAGAATGTTACTTTTGGTTTGGAAATGACTAAAAAAGATTCTAAAGAGGAAAATATTGCTGCCGCTAAAAGATACTTAACAAGTGTTGGCTTAATAGACTTTAAAGATAGTTATCCTCATGAACTTTCAGGGGGCATGAAACAAAGGGTTGCAATTATTCGTTCTCTGCTTAACCATTCTCCAATTTTACTTATGGATGAACCATTTTCTGCATTGGATATGCAAAATAGACATAAACTTCAAGAACAACTTATTGGGGTTTGGAAAAGATTCAAAAACACAATAGTTTTTGTAACTCATGATGTTGATGAGGCGGTTTATCTTGCAGATAAAATCGTTATTCTCGATAAAAATCCAGGCAGAATCTCAAAAATAATTGAAGTTGACATTGAAAGACCAAGAAAACGTGAGTCCCAAGAATTCATTGACCTTCAGGAAGGTATTGTAGAAAAATTGGACATGGGAGATTAGTTAACTATTAACTAATTTTCAAACTTCTTTTTTTAATTATGCATGTGACTATTCTTTTACGTTTTGCTGTATTAATGTTCCGTAATTTCCGTTTTTTATACTTTCATATATATAATCTAGAGATTTCGAAATAGCTGTGTGCAAATCATTATTCTTTGCTAGGTATGCGGTTATTGCAGCGGATAAATTACAACCAGTTCCATGAAGATTATCAGTCTCAATTAATTCTTGTTTTATGGTTGAAATTTCACCATTGATGTTAATAGTGTTTATTCCATCTAAATGGCCTCCAGTAATAATGTTATTGCAAACAATTTTTTCTGATGCTTTAATGGCGTCTTCTTTTGTGTTAATGGGCATGTTTGCTAATTTTTCAGCTTCAGAAATATTTGGTGTGGTTAAAATTGATTTTGGAAGTAGATATTTATTTAAGACTCGTGCAATGTCTTTTTTAGTTAAATCTCCACCTGAAGTTGCCACCATAACAGGGTCAACTACTGCCTTCAGATTATATTCATCGATTTTTTTAGCTACTAATTTAATAATTTCAGGGGAATAAAGCATACCTGTTTTTATAAACTCAATCTCATAAGAATCAAAAACGCTGTCAATTTGTTCGCAGATATAATTTTCATCAATTGGCAATGTGGAAAAGAATTTATAAGGATTTTGAGCAGTTAAGGCTGTTACCACTCCGGTTCCATAAACACCAATAGCTTGAAACGTTTTAATATCGGTTAAAACACCTGCTCCTCCTGACGGATCAACACCTGCAATGCTCATTACAATCATTTAATCATCTCTTGTTACTTTTATTCGCTCACTGCCTCTATATGGTTCAAATTTGACCTTTAACTCTTTTAAGTATTGTCTTGTGTGGGTTTTTTCACCATGAATCATGATTTCGCCTAAATCTTCAGCAGTATTGACGTCCAATGCCATGAAAAAGGAATCATGGACTTGCGGATTTAATTTTTTATTCTCAGCAGCATTTACATGTTCTGTATAGCTAAAACCTTCGAATTTGGTACGTATTGCCATAGGCTTCATAATTATCATATTTGTTCCGCCACCTTTAGATGGAACAATGATGAATTCTAGGTTTTTAGATGCATCAATTAACATTTGCACATTAGTTTTTCCAATTAAAGGAACATCGCTAGGGGCAATAAGGACTTTTCTAGTTTTTCCTTTGCAGTATTTCATTGCTTGAGTTAATGCTTTATTTAAGTTTGATTTTTCATTTTCAAGAATGATATTCAAGTTTAAGCTTTTAGCATAACTTAAAACATCATCATCGTTGCTTATGATGAATATTTTATCAACATATTTTTTTAACGAGTCGGTTACATCTCTAAGCATCACTTTCAATAGTTTTTCCCTTTCCTCCTCTGATAAAAAAGGGGATAATCGGGTTTTTGCATTTTTGAATTTAGAAACTGGAATTATTGCATAAATGTTGTCCATATTATCACTAATAAGTTTTAGCAATTAAAGCCATGAATTTAGCATCATTATCACTGGCTATACATTTGCCTTCTGAGATTTCCTCTTGAATGCCTAAAAGGTCATAGCCAGTTCTTTCTTCAATTTCTTTACCTGTCTCTTCGTCTCCACACCATCTGAACTTGACAACATTGCCCGCTTCAACAAGTTCCGGGATTTCGGCAATGTTTTCTGTGAATTTGACATGTTCTTTTTGGAAGTTCCATGCAGTATCAGATAATTTTTCAGTTGTTTTATCTAATAACTCCACAACTGCATCTGCTAGGCTGTCGTCAAGAGGAAGTTCTATTTTTTCTTCTTCATCTCTCCTCATGGCTATTGCAATATTGTTTTCCAAATCACGCGGTCCGATTTCAAGTTTAACAGGGGTTCCTTTAACTTCCCAATCGAAGAATTTTTTACCGGGCCTAATGTCTCTGTCATCCATATTGACTCTTAGACCTTTAGCTTCTAATTGTTCTTTAATTTCCATACACTTAGTTAAAACTTCTTCTTTTCCTTTTTTAAATATTATTGGAATGATGGTTACTTGATTTGGTGATACTTTAGGTGGTAAACGTAATCCTTTTTCTTCACCATGAACTCCAATAATGGATGCAATAACTCTGTCTGAAAGTCCAGCACATGTTTGGTAAACTAATTTGTGCTCTCCATCTTTGTCTTCAAAGGTAATGTCAAATGTTTTTGCAAATGTCTGGCCTAAATTATGGATTGTTCCTATCTGTAATGTTTTACCATTTGGCATAATGATGTCAAATGCCATAGTGTAATCTGCACCTGGGAATTTGTCCCATTCTGGTCTTTTTGAAATTAGATATGGCAATCCTAAATCATCAAAGAATTCTTTATATATTTCAATGAAGTCTTGAATTTGCTCGTCTGACTCTTCTTTAGTTGCATGAGCAGTATGAGCTTCTTTGAAAGTAGTGATTTCACGAACTCTTATCAAAGGTCTTGTGTGTTTTGTTTCATATCTAAAGGTATTTACAATTTGGTAGTATTTAATTGGAAGGTCAATATGTGATCTAATCCATAAAGCATACATTGGATAAATTGCAGTTTCACTGGTCGGTCTCAAAGCTAGCTGTTCGTTTAATTCACTTTGCCCACCTTTGGTAACCCAGTATACTTCCTCTTCAAATCCTTTTACATGTATCCCTTCTTTTGCAAGTTCAGTTTCAGGAATAAGCATTGGAAACAATACTTCTTCGTGATCTTTATCCAGTAATTTTTTAATTATTTCCATTGTGTGTTTTCTTATTTGAAAACCGTATGGCATCCAAATTGCCATTCCTTTAATAGGATATCTTGAATCTGTAATATTCGCTTTTTCTAATATGTCATGAAACCATTCATCAAAATTTTCCACCATATCACCTAAATAACATTTTATAATATAAATTATTCTGTTTTTAATAAGTATTAAAGTTATTTATTTGCTATTTAAAAGGGTAATGGGGATTTATTTTATTTAAATTTTTAATTATGTAACAATTAATTTTCATTTCCAATTGCCTTATCAATTCTCTCAATACAATGTAATTTTTAGAAGTATATTACAATTTTTTTAGAAGTAAAAGTAAAAATATTTATATCATTGTTGTGAAATTATAATATATAGTTTAGCTTAGGATATGAGATGATTTAATGTTATTAAATGAATTGTTTGGTGAAAATGCGAGGATAAAAATATTGGAGGAATTATTAACATATGTTGATTCATTTTTAACTGCAGATGAGATATCTAGGATGTCAGATGTTTCTATAAAAACAGTTTATATTCATATGAATCAATTAGAAGAAATTGGAATATTGGATGTTGAAAAGAAAGGAGCTAAGAAATTCAAACTAGATGCTAATGATGAAAGGGTATTGGCATTAGGATTGATTGAAGCTAATGAATTTTTAAGAAGGTCTGAGAGATTAGAGTTATCATTTGAAATCAGCGAAATCAGCTCTTCTGAAAATATTAAAACATATTCAGATTTCAATCAAGTGGAATTGTTATTTGACGAAGCACCTATTTTAGAGTTTTCAACAACATTATAATCGGGTTGATAATTATGAATAATGAAAAACAAGAATTGAATATGTTAATCCCAGAAGAGTTAACCGAATATTATATTACAGGTGGGGCAATAGCCTCTTCTCCTGTTGACCTGAGATTAATTTTATTTACAGATGAACTTGAAAGAAACAATAATATATTAGATGGTTCAAAAGTGGGAATGGTTCGCACAGCTAAAACTGAAATTATCATGTCTCCTATAGTTGCAAAGCAGTTAAGAGATTTATTAGATAAAGAATTAAAAAAATATGGTGATGGCTAATTTTTTGATTTTTTTGGAGGCAATATGATAAATATTGATAAGGATCCAAAAGAGATAATCAAAGAATTATCGGCATCCGAAAAAAATATTTTGTATATTTTGGGAAAAATGCGAATTTCCGTTAAAAAGAATTTTAATGAGAAAACATTGAAAAAGAAGTTAAGTAATGAGGATTTAAAAAATTATAATCATGCATTTTCTAATTTATGTACAAGTGGGATAATTGTAATGTATAGGCCTGAAAACTATGGAGTTTCAAAGATAGGTCGAAAAATTACTGATGAAATTGTTGAACAAAAAAGAAGAAAAAGATATTCTATTTTAAGGATTTTAATGCTTCAAGTTTGATTATTTTTTTAAATTAGCATAATTTCTTGAGTTAATTTTTATTTAAGTAGGTTAATTTAAGTCAGAATTATCACATTATAAAAATCTATTTATAATTACTATTTATAAATATAATGATGTATAATTATTTTTAGGAGATATTATGAGTAACAGGAAAATACAAATGCCTCGTGAAGTTTACATTGATCCTGGTATTATCAAAGACACTGGGGATATTTGCAAGTCTTTGCATTTGGATAAAAAGATTTTAATTGTTACTGGTTTTCATACATACTATATCGGTGCAAAACCAGTAATTGAAAGCCTTGAAAAAGCAGATATTGCATGTGACGTTGTTAAAGTGGACAATGCATCTTACGACTCAATATCCGAAGTTGAAGAATTCATTACACCTGACACTACCGTTTTAGGTGTAGGTGGAGGAAAAGTTATTGATGTGGCTAAAATATCTTCATATAATCAGGATGTATATTTTGTATCTATGCCAACAACAGCTTCTCATGACGGCATCGTATCTCCTTTGGCATCAATAAAAAATCCAAAAACCTCAATATCCGCTAGTGCACACTCGCCAATAGCGGTCATTGCTGATTCAGAAGTTATTGCACAGTCTCCATTCAGATTACTTTCTGCAGGTTGTGCAGATTTAATCTCGAACTTTACAGCTATTAAAGATTGGGAACTGGCCCATAGACTTAAACATGAGTCGTTTAGTGAATCTGCAGCAGCATTATCAATAATGTCTGCTCATTTAATCACTGACAATATAGCTAATATTAAACCCAATCTCGAACCTAGTGCAAGAATTGTGATGAAGTCATTATTCAGTGGCGGAATGGCAATCAGCATTGCTGGCTCATCAAGACCTGCAAGCGGATCCGAGCATTTATTCTCCCATGCTCTAGATAAGATTTTAGATAAACCTGCATTGCACGGGGAGCAATGTGGTATAGGCACAATAATGATGATGTATCTTCATAGTGGGGATTGGAGAGCGATAAAAAAAGCACTTGAGGGTGTAAAAGCTCCAACTACTGCCCGTGAAGTGGGTATTGCTGATGAGGACATTATTGAAGCATTAATGATGGCTCATAAAATCAGGCCTGCCAGATACACAATACTTGGAGATAACGGAATCTCTGAAGAGGCGGCTTATGATTTAGCTCAAAAGACTGGAGTGATTGAATGATTACATTAATTGGTATAGAAATTGCAAAAGAAGGCCAAGAATTTCTATTTTTAGGTCCAGCACCCGAATGTGAAGAATGTAGATTTAAATCATCTTGTGTAAGCAAATTGGAGTTAAATCGAAAATATGTGGTCACTGATGTTCGTGATAACGAACAAAAATGTCTTATACATGGTGAAGGTAAGGTAGTGCCTGTAGAAGTGGAAAAAGCATCAATTGGTTTACTTACCAATTCAAAAAATATATTTGAAGGTTCAACGTTCACATATAATTCTCCAAATTGTGAAGAGATTTGCGAATTTCATGATTTATGTTTCCCTGATGGTTTGGTGGAAAATGATAAATGCCTTGTTTTAAAAAATGATGGCAAACATGAAGGAAAATGTAAAAAAGGTTATAAACTTAATAAGTTAACTTTAGGATTTGTGGTATAAATGAAAAATGCTGGTAGTAATGATTCTAGTAAGAAAAATGCAGGTTATAAGGCTGCTGAATATGTTTGTGATGGAATGGTTTTAGGACTTGGTACAGGTTCTACAACTCATTACTTTATTGAAAAAGTAGGCATGAGAATCAAAGAAGAAGGAATTAATGTAATGGGAATTCCAACATCATTTCAATCATTATTAATTGCTAAACAGTGGAATATTCCAGTAACCACTTTGGAAGAACATGATATTGATTTATCAGTAGATGGTGCTGATGAAGTAGATCCTGAGTTTAATTTAATTAAAGGTGGAGGCGCGGCTCACACAAAAGAAAAGATAGTGGATTATGCTGCAGAGGAATTCATAGTAATTGTTGATGAATCAAAATGTGTGGAAGAGCTTGGATCATTTCCAGTACCTGTGGAAGTCCTGCCTGATGCATCTCGTATGGTAATTCAAACCTTAGAGGATATGGGTGCAAATTGTGAGATAAGAATGGCGCAAAGAAAAGACGGGCCTGTAATAACTGATAATGGTAATTTTGTAATAGATGCTAAATTTGATAAAATAGAATCTCCGGATTGCTTAGAGATTGATTTGAACTCAATTCCTGGAGTAGTTGAAAATGGAATCTTCTCACAAATGGTTGATAAAGTAATTGTTGGAACCAAAGAGGGTACAAAAGAATTATAGGTGATAACATGTCTATGTTTGATATTCCAGACATAATAGATTTAACCTATAAACTGGCGATCGTTTTCGGTGCTTTAGTAGTCCTTTATGGTATTTTATGGTTGCTTGTAACATTGGGGGTAATCCCGGCGATTGTTGCAGCTATATTTCCACAGGTAGTATTGATAATCATTGGATTGTTTATTATTTATGCTGCAGTTGACCGCAGAAAAAAATATTATTAATTTTTTAAAAAAAAGAGAAAAAGAGATTATTTAAATCTCTTCTTATTTTGTTTTAATCTTAATCTGTTTGGTTACTTTGCTATAGTATTTATTGCCTTTAAAAGTAATTTTAGCTTCAAATTTACCTTTTTTAGTTAATTTGTTAATTTTAAAGGTAGCTTTACCTTTAGAATTGGTTTTAGCATAGTAAATTTTACCTTTAACTTTGATGGCAACTTTTGCTTTAGCAATTTTCGCACCGGTTTTTGATTTCAGAACAATTGTATATTTTTTATTTTTAGTTTTTACTTTGAATGTTTTCTTTTTGGCAGTTATTTTGCTTGCTTCTTTGGTGATTTTAATAGTTGTTGTTTTACTTACAGCTTTATTGGCATTGTCTCCAGAGAAAGTAACAAAGGCTTTTTTAAATCCGGTTGAAATAGCTTTTAAGGTTACGGTAGCAACACCTTCTGAGTTGGTTGTTCCCTTATAGGTTTTACCGTTGAATACTATGGTAATAACTTTATTGGTCAAAACCTTTCCATTAGCATCATTAAGGGTTACAGTATATTTGTAACCTGAAGCAATAGATTTTAAATGAACAGTTTTGCTAACGGCAGTTAAAGCAGATGCAGCTCTATCATCTTTCACGGTAATTGAAGCATTTCTACTTGCAGATGCATAATTGTCATTACCTTCATATCTAATTGCTGCTTCATAAGTGCCGGCGGTTAAACTTAAATTGACTGTTGCAATACCATTGGCATTAGTGGCGGTTGTGTAGTTAACTCCGTTAATTGTAACAATCACAGTTTGTTTTGGAATCGCTTTGTTGTTTTGATCAATCAGTGTAATTTCAAGAGTTCCTTTCTTATAACCAACAGTCACATCAGCCGCATCGATAGTTACAGTTTCTTTATCGGAGTAGGTTCTCACTACATTATCCTCAGATTGATATTTGTTTTCTGCTTTTGCAAGATAAGTTGCAAAAGTAGGAGGGTATGGTAATGAGTCTAAGTTATATGTGTTTGCACCGATTGTTACATTGTAATATCCTCCACCAAGTAAAATACCAATTCTGCTTCCTTTTAATGTATTATTAAATAAACATTCATTGCCTGAGCCATAACATGTGATGGAAGCAATTTTAGAGTTTAAAATGGTGTTGTTGTATACAGCATGTCCTCTTGAGTGCATTAAGTAAATTCCTTCTTTGGAACCTGAGACGATGTTGTTAAATATGGTTGCATTGGGTCCGGTTCCGTGCCTTACATCAATGCCATGGTTTATGGCATTAGTAATTGTATTGCCTGCAATGGTACTGTAAGGGGAACCAAAGTTCATTATGCCTGTTGTGTATTGGTCATGTACATTATTGTTTGTAATAATGCTGTGGTTACAATGTTGTTGGAAAATACCCCAGGATGCGCCTTTGATATCACAACCTGTAATTGTTAAATTAACTGTAGACTCAGCATAAAGGCCGGAAGTCTTATATTCATCTGTTTTTGGTGTTACCTTTGTTGTATCATATCCTGGGTATAATGCAATGATATTCAAATTGCTGACAACTGCATTGGTGTTATTTAATACATATAATACTGCACGGTATGCAACTGAATATCCTCCATTGTTAGTGCTTGCCCTTACTTTTTCAGGAATGTAATTTAAGCTGATATTGTTATATCCAATTAAAGTTGCATTGTTGCCGATTATTTTAATGTTTTTATCAGTGTAGATGGAAATGTTTTCATAAATTCCATTTGCTTCGAATTCTAATGTGTCTTTGTCATTCATTGAGCCGATTATGGTTTGAATCTCAGCACTGGATGTTCCAATTGGAACGGTGTATATAGTTCCAGTCTTTTCTAAAATTGTAGCATAATCAATGCCGATTCCTGCAGGAGCTTTAATTTCACTGTATTCAGTGTAAGTTGGACTGTAACTTGAACTGTCAGAATAGGTACCCATTATATCTGCAGTGTCTTGATAATCAGATTTTGCTTCTGCAACATAATATACAAAGGTTGGAGGCATTGGCAGGTTATCTAAATCAAATTCATTTTCACCAATGGCGATATTGTTGTATCCCCCACCTAACAATACTCCAATTCGGGATTTTTTCATAGTGTTGTTATAGATATTTATGTTTGATGATCCATAACAAGTAATAGAACTTATGGTACAGTTAATCAATGTATTATAAGATGCTGTGTGTCCTTTTGAATGCATTAAGTAAATTCCTTCTTTAGAACCAATTACTGTATTATTTATAACTTTCACATTTGGTCCAGTACCATGTCTCACATCAATACCGTGGTTTATGGCATTGGAGACTTTATTTTGTTCAATTAAAGTTTTGGCAGATCCGAAATTTAAAAATCCTGTTACTGCCTGATTTTTAACAGTATTTTTTTTCACAATTCCATCTTCACAAAATTGGAAATATAATCCCCAGGAGGATCCGTCCAGGGTATTATTTTCAAAAGTCAAATTCTTTGCCTGATAGGCATATACTAAAGTATTTAAATAATTCGAAGAGCTGTTTGCACCTCCGACAATAGTTAATCCATTAATAGTCACTCCGGTTGTCTTTAAAATGTATAATGTTGCAAAGTTTTTAATAGAATATCCTCCACCACTGGTGTTTCCCCAAATGAGTTCAGGTGTGTTATTTTTGGAAGGGGTATCGTATCCTACTAATTTTGCTCCATTGCCGTTTACTGTAATATTTTTGTCAATGTAAATGCAGATGTCATTATATGTTCCACTTTCGAATGATAATGTGTCACCATCGTGCATACCGTTGATTTTTTCTTGGATTACAGAGCTATTTGAACCTGCTGTAATAGTTTGTTGTGATGATAACATATCATCGTCGCTTTGACTTATTGTTGCTATGTCATTAGTTTGATGTAACTGAACATCTTCTGTAATTTCTTCAGCAAATACAGAATTTAAACTTAATATTACAACATATACTAATAAAATAGCTAGAATAAAATTCTTTCTATTCATTATTTCACTCTTTTATTTAAATTTTAACCATTGCTTAGAAATTCATAAAATTAAGATTAAGCAACTTATGATATAGTGTATTTTTCATTATATTTAAATTAAAATGTCTTAAAATTTCTATATAACACTGTTAATATTTGTAAAACATAATTTAAACACTTTTAAATCCATATTTTTTGATTTTTTTAATAAAGTTTATATATTATTGCTATGATATTCTATTGTATAATCAATATTCATGTTCGGTTAACTCGTTAATTTAAGTGTATGATTATGCCTTTAAATTGGATAGTTCATTATCAATAGTCAATTAATTTCATATAATAATATAACTGAATGGCATGTATTGATTACAATTACATATTGGAGAGTAAAAATATGGATAAGAGATTTTCAATAATTTTGTTCATATGTCTAATTAGTTTATTTCTAATTTCGGCAGTTAGCGCAGCAGCTGATGAAAGTAAAACCAATAATGCAATTGCCGGTTTTGATACCCACTATCAAGTTACTTCTGATTTGTCAAATGATGATGTTCAAAGTATGTTTGATGGAGCTAGTGATGGGGATACATTCGAGTTTACAGATTCCAATTATAATGACATGTCTTTAATTGTGGATAAAAAGCTGAATATTGTATCTAATTGCAATTCTAAAGTTTATACTTCAAGTCAGCTAAGTGACAGTGCAAGAAAATTAGGAATCACTAGTTCCTTTGGATTTTACTTCACATCTGCTGGTGCAGGCAGTGTTTTATCGGGAATTACCATTGTCTCTTCAAATAGCGATTGCGGAATAATTGTTGATTCAGCTAGAAATGTAACAATCAATAATAATGTAATTGCGGGTGGTAAAAATTGCATTTTAATTAAAACCTCCCAAGACATTACTATAATAAATAACAATATTTCAAAAGCAACAGCAAATGGAATTCAACTTCAGAATGTTTATAACTCGTTAATCTCAAAAAACGATATTTCTCACAATAAAAGATCAGGAATTGAATCTTCAAATATTTATCATTGTGAAATAACTAATAATGCTGTTCATCATAATAATTTTAATGGAATTTCATTGTTCAATATATCTTATGGAAATGTAATTAAACACAATCAGGCTTATGAAAATCCAAATGGCATTTATATTAATTCAAAATCTTCATATGATGTTATAAATGCAAATTCATTTATCCACAATCGAAAAGACACAGATTATGAATTAGGTGCTTTTGAATCTGGTAATGGTTTACTTTTTGGAGAGAACTTCAGAACTTCCAAAGAAGATAGTTCTGCTAGATTGGAAGTTAAATATAATGTTTTAGCACATAATGAAGGTTATCAAGCTAAAAATAATCCTGAATTGCCGACATTCAAACTTGGAGAAAATTGGTTCGATTCTACTGATGATGAGAATACCTTTGTCTGCCCTATGCTTTTGGCGGGCATTATGAAAATGGGAACAGTATCTGTTAAAAACGGTATAGGTCTTCAGATGTATGATACTAAAGGCCAGCCTGTAAAGGAGTTTGGAACATTTGATACTACAGTAAATGTTGATGGTAATACCTACACTGCGAAATTTGTAAATGGCAAAGCCACAATCGATGCAAATTTAGATCCTGATAGGGAATATGATATTGAAGTTAATATTGGTGGAAAACCTGTAACTTTTAAATATAAAGTTGCTTCTGGCAAAACTGGTGAAAATAAAGACTCTTCTACCACAGACCATACTGGTGGAAAAAAAGGATCATCAGGTTCTAATCCGCAAACTTCCACAAGTTCAAGTTCTGGTGTTGCTAAAGGCAATGGGGGGAATGGAACTTCCAACAGTGCACATTATGCAAATTCTGATAAATCAGGAGTTTATGGAACTAATGCATCTGGCAGTTATCGGGATTCATCTGATAATGGTGAAAGTGCCTTGACAAATGGGGATATTGATGCAGGAGATGCAAGTGAAGGTGAAGTATCTAAAGAAGGGGAAGCATATGAAGTCGTACCTCAAAGCAAGATTTCAAAAGAAATCACCGATACATCAGGTCTTGTGGTATTAAGTATTATTTCCATTATGGGAATGCTTATTTACGGATACTGGCGTAGAGATAACTGCGATTAAATTCTTTTTCTTTTTTTTTTATTTATTGGCTACTTTTAACATATGATCTTTAAAATTCAGCTATTACGGTTAATGAAAAGGAATGTGGGTTGTTGAATGATTTAAAATTTGTATTGGGTGATATAAATATCAGTGTAATCATGAAATCATTGATAATAATGATTCATCATATTTAAAGTCATTTTTACTCTCTTCAAGTGAAAGCATAATTTTAAAATGGATTTGGGAAACTGGTAGTCTGTATTTTTTTTATATAACTTGATGGGTCTAGAAGTAATGGAACCATAAGTTTAATAGTACTTGGGGAATAATATATTATTAATATGTGGATAATGAGGTTATTTTTATGGATGATGAAACACTTAAAGCATATGGTTATGTAATTAGTTCATCCTACAGGGAAAAATCGGTTAAATCCTTAAGTGATGGTAAGAAAATTCCAACAGATTTGGCAGAGGATATTGGAATTAGAACAAATCATGTTTCTAAAGTTTTGCGCGAACTTAAGGAATGTGGTGTAGTTGTATGTGAAAATGAGGAAAAACGTAAAAATAGAGAAAATATAAATTGACTCCTTAGCTAAACTTGTAGATTGATGCTATTTTTTCAATGTATTGGTGATTTAATTGAGAAGAGGGGTGATAATTTTAGTAGTAATTATAATTGTATTGTTAATTATGATATTTGCTTTCAATAATTATGATGCTTCTCCAACTGGGGATAATTACTCTTATATTGAAACACAAATGCGAAAATTATGGTATTGAAAAAGAATTTTAATTTAAAAATTCAATTTCAAATGCAATAACAGGATAATCAAGGGTGAAATTACTGATTACTTCAGGGGATACCTCACCAAAGAAACCTTTAACAGAAAGGTTGCCTGCACCACCTTCAACATCGGCCACTCTACCGCTAATGAAGGTCTTATTTTCACTATCCCTAATTTCCATTGAGTAACCAAGGTTAGATAAAACACTAGTTACAACAGATTTTATTTCGGTAAAGTTGGCAGTTGAGTGACAAATTACTCCAGCTAATTTTTTGGAAGAAACGGTTTTATTTTCTTTACTTTCATCTAAGTATAAAACGTCCCCAATTTCGAATATTTTTTGAGGCAGATCCTCATGTTTGTTGTCTTCTAAAAATTCCATTAAACTATTGATTAGGCTAGTTCTAATCATGGTTCTATCAATTGTAATTGGTTTTGCAACTTGCACATGAGGTTTTTCTTCCTGATTCATGTTTCTGTAATGTGATTCTTCGCTTGTAAGCATTAGACTCATTACTTCCTGGAAACCTAAGCCAACCATCACATCACGAATGCTGCTTTCTGATTTAAACCAATTGTTTTCATAAGCAACAGTATTGATGTCAGGCAATTTTGCTACAACATCATTAATGCGGTATTGCACCGCAATATTTTCAACAATATCAACTTCATGTAAAATATCTATTCTGTAAGGGGGGATAATGGCTTTAACTTCATTATCATTTAATATTTCAGCATCAAAACGAGCTTTTTTAAGCAAACCTTCAATATCTTTGGCAGTTAAATTAGTTCCGCCGATTAATTCATTTGCAGTATCAACATGAATGTTCATTTCTTGTGGAGTCAAATCCGGACTAACAATTATTTTATCATCATATTTAACTTCCATGCTTTTGATTTGACCTCCAACTTCAGCAAATGAAGAGCAAATGATGTTTAATGTTTGATTAACCGCTTTCTCATCAGTTCCAGTTACATCGACAATAATGTTTTTTGTGCTCTCATGGAGTTTTGTTAATTCTCCGTTAATAATCGGAGGCATAGATAAGACATTGTTGTTTTTATCCAGAATTAATGGGTATTTGTCAAATTCGTCAATTAAATGGGCATAATCTTTACCTTTTTCATGCTCTTTTAAAATTGCTTCAGGAGTCATTTCCAAGTCTTTTTCCAGCGGAACAAAAGCATTTTCATCTTTTGGTGTAGCAATATATCTGAATGGAGCTTCAACAACATCCGCATTATGAATGCCGATAGCTACTTTTTTCCTATCTCTTCCAATAACCCAGTGAAGGTTTTCTTGGAAATCCATAATATATTTGAGTTTATCACCAGCAAAATCAACATTGTCGATTTTAGCAAAAGCAATGTATGGTCTGATTTCGGCAACTTCGTTTTCAACAATTACCTCTTCATTTGAATGGATTGTTTCATATTTTGCTAATCCTACTTCCTGACCAATAAAACCTTTAAAAGATCTAGCCACTCCCTCAACAGATAAATTGTCCGGACGGTTTGGGAAGAATTCTACTTTGATTTCTTCATCATCAAAGTCCTCAATATCACTGGACATCATTGGTAAAGTGTCTATTAATTCATCTTTTTCCATGTTGATACCTAAATCTCTTAAATCTTTATATTTAAATGTTATAACTGGCATTCAATAACTCCATTAATTAATTTATTATAATCCATATATTAAAATGAAAAATAGAGACTCAATTACAAAGTGAAGAGCTCTATGTTCTAATTCACCCATATCTCGTATAAAGACAGTATGGGTTACATCAATTGTAAAGTGGACTAGTGCTCCTAGTATTCCAATAACCGGATTTAAGAAAACTATTGACAATACTATAAAATGAAATCCAGCTTCCATCGCTTCATGGGAAAGCCAAGTTTGCCATGTAGAATGGGTGGATTGTTGAATTAAACCACCTAATAGTATGTAGAAGTTATTTAATACTTTCCACATTAAAGTGGTGTGCAATACATCACTTACAGCTAATACAACTGCAATATAAAACCATAGTAATTCCATTTCTCACACAATCCTTTTTTAATTCATAATATTATTATTCTAATTTTATTATATAATATAGTTATCTATAAATCTTTTTAAATAATAAGCTACATACCTAATAATATTATTCTTACTTAGATTAATTAGGAGAAAATATATGTCAAATGAAGAAATTCCTAAAGACTATGATTTTAAAAAAGAGAAGATATGGGAGGAAAAATGGGCAGATGAAAACATCTACAAATACATTGGAGAGGGTTCACGTCCTAGATACATTATTGATACTCCCCCACCATACCCAACAGGCTCAATTCATTTAGGTCATGTTTTAAACTGGGTTTACATTGATATGAACGCAAGATATAGAAGACAAAAAGGTGCGGATGTTCTATTTACACAAGGATGGGATTGTCACGGTCTTCCGACTGAAGTGAAAGTTGAAGAAACTCATGGCATCAAGAAAAATGATGTTTCAAGAACTAAATTCAGAGAGTATTGTGTTGATTTAACTATTGGTAATATTTCAAAAATGAAAGCGCAAATGAGGGCAATGGGTTATTCCCAAGATTGGACTCGTGAGTTTGTTACAATGACTCCTGAGTACATGAGAAAAACCCAATATTCATTTTTAAAAATGTATGAAGATGGATTAATTTATCAAGGAATTCACCCTGTAAATTGGTGTCCTCGCTGTGAGACAGCCATTGCATTTGCTGAAGTTGAATATTCGGATAATACTACATTTTTAAACTATGTTAACTTCCCGCCAGCTACTGGGGACGTATATGATGGAATTGTATCCTCACAAGCTTCAGGCAAGCAAGCGAACCCTAAAGATGAGGGCATTTTAATTGCAACTACTCGTCCGGAATTAATGTCCGCATGTGTGGCAGTTGTAATTCACCCAGAAGATGAAAGATACACTCATCTTTTGGATAAATATGTTGAAGTTCCCCTATCTCATCAAAAAGTAAAAATTATTGCAGATGGGGAAGTGGATCCTGAATTCGGTACCGGTGCAGTAATGATTTGTACTTTTGGGGATAAAACAGATGTAAGCTGGGTTCAAAAATACGATTTAGAAATTATCAATGCTATTGACGAAACAGGCACATTAACTGCAGCTGCTGGAAGATATGAAGGAATGGACTTGCAGGCTTGTAAAAAGCAAACTATTGAAGACTTGGATAGTGAAGGTTACTTAGTTAAACAAGAACAAGTGGATCAAAATGTAGGTCAATGCTGGAGATGCAAAACTCCTATCGAGATTCTTGTTAAGAAACAGTGGTTTGTAGCAGTTCGCGAACTAATCGAAAAAACCAAGGTTGCGGCAGATGAAATGAACTGGGTGCCTGAACACATGAAATCCCGTATGATGAACTGGGCGGATTCCATGGAATGGGACTGGTGCATTTCAAGACAGAGAATATTTGCAACTCCAATTCCTGTTTGGTATTGTAAAGATTGTGGGGAGGTAATTTTACCAGAATCAGAAGATTTGCCAGTAGATCCAACATCCGATAAACCTAAGCATCCATGCAAATGCGGATGTGAGGAATTTATCCCTGAAGAGGATGTTCTGGATACTTGGATGGACTCATCTATTTCACCATTGTCTATTGCAGGATGGCCTGATGAGGATTATGCAAATCACTTCCCATCAAACATACGTCCACAAGGTCACGACATTATCCGTACATGGGCATTTTACACTACTCTTAGATGCTTAGCTTTAACTGGAGAAAAACCGTTTGATGATATTGTAATCAATGGAATGGTTTTTGGTGAAGACGGAAACAAAATGAGTAAATCAAGGCCTGAGTTTGTAGTCGGACCTGAAGAGGTCATTGAAAAATACGGCGCCGATTCTTTAAGAACCTGGGCCGCTAACAGTGTTCCGGGGTCTGATGTAATATTTGATTGGAAGGACATCAAGCATGGTTACAGATTCCTTAGAAAATTCTGGAATGCATTTAGGTTTATTAGCATGCAGATATTTGACGAGGAAATTACATATGATGAAGTTAAAGACAGCTTCAACCCATTGGATTTATGGATGTTGTCAAAATTAAACAAATTAAATAAAACTGTTGATAAGGCATTTGCAGAATATAACTTTGCTGAAACTATAACTTCTATTGAAAGATTCTTCTGGCATGATTTCTGTGATGAATATATTGAAGCTGTAAAGTACAGATTATACTCTGATGTTTCAGACGAATCAAGAAGAACTGCAAAATACACTTTAAAAACAGTTGTTGAAACTTCTTTAAAATTATTGGCTCCAATTGCACCGTTCTTTACAGAAGAAGTTTACCAATACTTCTCAGATGAATCAATTCACACTACTTTATGGCCTGAAGTACATGAGGAGTTAATCAACGAAGAAATGGAAAGGAAAGGCGAAACCACTGTTGAGTTAATTGATGAAGTTAGAAGATTTAAATCAGCTTCAAAAATACCATTGAATGCAGAACTTTCTGAAGTAAATGTTTATACTTCAGATGAAGGTTTGGCGGTCATATTCAATGAATTTGAAGATGATCTGAAAGGAACTTTAAAAATCAATAAATTAGCTATTGGCTCTGGAAAACCTGAAGTTCATGAAAAAATCATTGAAGTAGAACCGGACATGTCTCAAATTGGACCTAAATTCAAAGGGGATGCGGGTAAAATCATTGGATATTTAAAATCCACTCCAATCAATAAAATTGGGGATGTTTTAGATGCTAATCATGAACTTGCAATTGGTGAGATTGTAGTTTCCCAAGACATGTTAAATATCAAAAAAGAGATTGTTGGAGCATCTGGTAAAAAAGTAGATATCCTACAATCTGAAAACTTAGATATGATTGTTGAAGTAATAAGATAATTACTTCCATATCTTTTTTTTAATTTGGAGTGTTGGCTGAAATTATTTGGTTTTGAATATTTTTCATTCTGCATTCTGTTTGTTTTTTGTATATCATTTTTAGGTTTGTATATGTAGTGTATTGCAGTTATAACTGTAATTTTACAGATTTGGTAGTTTGAATAAGTCAATTTGATTTTATTTCTCTCCTTTTTCTTGTGGGACGGGATATGCTCCATTAAGAGTTAATTCTTAACTATTGAGGATAAACATTTTTATAATTCATCAAAAACAAAGTAATCAATGGAAATGGATTGTCAGGTTCATTATGATTGTGATGATATTATTTGTCTAAATTTAACGAATGCATTACTTAAAGTAATTAAATTCAAATCCTCTTGTGTTATTTAAAATTAAAAAAGAGTATAAGCTAGTAATTAGCTTATAATAAATAGTGTTCTTTTACTAAGTGTATGATTTGTTTTGCTTCTTCAGCTTGGGATTTTGGAACTTTAAATGATATTGGTACATTCATTGCTCCACCTTCCATTAAAACAATTGGATTGTTACTTACTCCTATTTTGATATCTGCATCAAAATCAAGAGATCCTGCTGTTTCAAAAGAAATGGTTTTAATTGTTTTTTTAGGATAAAATTTAACTTGCACTTTTTTACCGCTTAATCCTTGTACATCAATATCATATATTCCGTAATTGGTTAATATGACTGCATCTCTTATGAAATGAAATGATTGGATAATTTCTTCGCCTGGAGCGAGGTATTCTTCTACGATTGCTGTGTCTCCACCTATTTCTGCATGTCCTACTACTTTATCGAGTAATCCCATATTATCACCTTTTTTTTAGATTTATTTTAATACTTTATTTAATTTAGTTAATATAATTTTCTATTTTTTTCTACTAAATTTGATTGTGCTGTGTTTAGTATTCTTTTAACGGCGTCTTTTTTTCTTTGGGGTCGTTTGATAAGAGGTCAGGTATGTCTAGTTTTATTAGTTTGAATAAAACATTGAT